>JAIOPL010000022.1 GCA_021413925.1 Verrucomicrobiota bacterium | reverse complement strand
ACTGCTGCCACCCGTAGGTGTCTGGACCGTGTCTCAGTTCCAGTGTGGCTGGTCGTCCTCTCAGACCAGCTACCCGTCATAGCCTTGGTGAGCCATTACCTCACCAACTAGCTGATAGGCCGCGAGCTCATCAGGAAGCGTCTTGCGACTTTGGCTTCGGGAAGATGTCTTCCCTGGCCATATGCGGTATTAATTCGCCTTTCGGCGAGTTATCCCCCACTTCCCGGCAGATTGCTCACGTGTTACGCACCCGTTCGCCACTAGATTTCATCTGTATTACTACAAATGAAACCCCGTTCGACTTGCATGTCTTATCCACGCCGCCAGCGTTCGTTCTGAGCCAGAATCAAACTCTCCGTAGAAAGTTTGCGCCTCCTCGTGCTAAACGGGAGGCAAATTTCCAGCATCATCTTTTCCTTAGCCACCGTGGTGACCAAGGGACGATCTGTATTAAACTTCGATTAAGAAAATCGACGAAAAACGCACAATTCAGTTCTTGCTGTTTCGTATATGATCCATCCGGTTTCCGTTGCTTGTGCGAAACCGGACCTGCGCTGTCAAAGATCGATACCAGTGGCTGCGGAAGCGGTGAGGCAACCCTTGATCTTTCGTTTAGTAACGGAAGAATTTTAAGGGCCGTCAGCACCACCTCGTATTTGTTCAAATACTCGAGGCAGACTGGCGAAGAACATTCCCGTTCGAGTGAACAAAGTCACCGTCGGGATTGAGAACATTATACGAGATCATTCTAGAGTCAACGACTTCTTTCACTTTTTTTAAAAATATTTTAACGACCATCATTCCACGTCGCCGTTATTCTTCCTTCTGCAAAACGAAAACGCCCGCCAACCCCTTATTTACAGGGTTCGGCGGGCGTGTGATTCTGTATTGTTCTGTCTGACTCGACTGCGGAGCTTGATTCTATCTACCTGCGTAAAACTCGTTCACTTCCGATTCTTCCGGGCATCAAGGAACTGAACGATGATCTCAAAAGCAACGGGCAGCATGGAGATGAGGATGATGCCCAGCACAACGGCCTCAAAGTGTTTCTTTACCCAATCAATCTGACCAAAGATTACCCCCGCAATCATCATGAGAAAGACCCAGAGGAAGCTCCCCACGACGGTGTAGAGAGTGAATTTGCGACGATCCATCGAGGCCATTCCAGCCACAAAGGGGGAGAGCGTGCGAAAGATCGGCAGAAAGCGGGCCATGATGATTGCCTTCGCGCCATGCTTTTCAAAAAAGAGGTGCGTCTTGTCGAGATACTGCTTTTTCAGGATAAGCGCATTCTCCTTGAAGATTTTACCACCCAGCGTCCCGCCAATAGCGAAGTTTACCAAGTTACCCAGGATTGCGGCCACCATTAGAAGCACCATGGCGACGGGCCACTTGAGACCCGCATCAGGATGAGAGACGCAGTAAGCGCCCACGGCAAAGAGCAGAGCATCCCCGGGAAGGAATGGCGTGATCACGAGGCCCGTCTCGCAAAAGACGATGGCAAAGAGGATCGCGTAGACCCAGACGCCATAGGCGTGAACGATGTTTTCGAGGCTCTTGTCGAGGTGGATGAAGTTTGCTTGGAACCAGTGAATAAAATCCATTGCGCTTATGAAGCAGGATTCCCTCGCCTCGGCAAGCAAAGGGAGTTCAAGCCCCGCAGGAGTAAGTCATAGACCTCCCATCGGTTCAGCTTAACCCCCCTCAATGACGAATGGAGCTCGGGATCCTTCAGTTTTGCCAGGGTGCTCCATGCCAGATCCAAGGGAAGCGCCGTGGCAAAAAGAACCCGGCCTGGTCGGAGATGCGCAAGATAGCGTTCTCCCAGCGCAAGCCACTCGTCCGCGAGTGCAAATAAACCGGGCAACTCCTCATCGCGCGCGTAGATTCTTCCGAGGGATCGATCCTCGTCACGGTCACGTAGGATATTCAGCAGTTGCAGCCCCTTCCCGTAGGCGATGCCCAGCGGAATCATCTCCGCCATGGGAAGCATGAGCCGGTCAGGAGCATGGCCTGAGATCAAGCGAGTCCAGCACGCGCCGACACTCCCTGCTACCAGGAAACAATAGCGCTCCAACTCCTCACGCTTGAGCGGCTCGACGGAAGGAAACCGCCGCAGATCAAAAAGCTGCCCTTCCAGGATCAATCGCCAGAGCTTTAGCAACTCATCACGGTCAGGACTTATTTCGAGTGCGTTGATTAACCGTGGAACCTCAGCAATGAGCTCTGCCTGCGACTCATCCAACTCCCCCGGCATCATCACGGGCGCCCATCCCCATCTTCCCGTAGGTGAGCCACCCGAAAGAGCCGACTCCAAGTTCCCTAGTAGCTGCTCAAGCAGAGCAACCCTCCGCTCGCGGCTGATCTTACCGACATCAGCAATCGTATCCGAGGCGCGTGCCAGCAGGTAGACGACCCCGAGAGGTTCGCGCAGGGAACGGGGTAAAATAGCCAGCGTCAGCGCAAAGGTGCGTGCGTGCGCGCGAAGGAGATAACGAATCTCCCTAGCTTCCATAATCAGCGACGGGAAGAGGGAAGCGGCAAGGATGCTGCTTCGGGAGCAACGGCTGCCCCTGAAGGAATGCCCCCCCCGCTTCCGAGTCCCAACCGCTTCAGCAGGATCATCTTCGCATCATTGTTGCCAAGGCCCTTCGCGGCCGCTTCCGCCACATGATCGCCGTCCCCCGAGGCCTTCGGCATCCGCGAAACCGTCCGCTGTTCGTCCAGGAGACGGAGAGCCGTGGCATCAATAGCTACGGGGTCCTTCGAGGCAAGCAGCATACCGTAGGCAACACAGTTTGCGGGGCTTGGATAGGGTCCCCCGGCATATTGCAGAACGATTCCGTCCATCATTGTCAGGATCACTTTCTTCCCGATCCGCTCGTCCGAGTAGGCATCAGCCAACGCGGAATCACCATAGCCGTCTCCCTTACTGAAGCGCCTCCAGTTATCGAGAATCCCGGCAGTCATACCAGCCAAGGCACCATGCACTCCGGTAAAGTAGCTGTCGCAGAGAGAGGGAATGTTGATCACCTTGTCCACATCACGGGAGAGAATGATGGGCAGATGACTCTCCTCACTGAGTTGCGCCTTGGGCCCCAGGATGTCGGCCAGAGAGTTTCGTGACTCCTTGAAGGAAAGATCGCCGTAAACGAGCTGTCCGATTGCGGATGTCGTGACGATTGCCCTCGGGTCATACCCCTCACCTTTCTCGATCCAACGCAGGTTCAGGCCAGGCACTTTGTCATAGCCCGCCTGCACGAGATCCTCGCGGCGCCGATCCCAGACAATGATATCGCTCGCCTTGATGCCGGCAGCAACCAATCCCTCCACGACGGCCTGAGCCACCGCGGGATGAGTTCCGCCGATAGCGCCCGGCTGAGAGGAGACCTTGATGCCGACCTTTTCGCCAGGCTTGATAAGGGAGCGCCAAGCGGCATCGGGTGTGTTCTTTCCTGTCACCGCGCAGATCAGTCCCGCCACCATCCGAGAAACAAGAGGCTGGCGCGGCGTCATCGAGGGACCCATGGCCTGCGAGTCGAGAGCAAACCAAACAACCGACTTCTCCGAGGCCGTGTCGGGACGGGGAGAGGGAAGCTCCGCCATCGCCTCCTGTAACAAAAGGGCAAGGAGAACAATTGCCGACAGATATAGGTGCCTCACGAAGGCTCCTCCGGATTTTCACGTTGGATCACAGGCTGAGCACCCTCCTGACGATAATAATCCTGACCGATCACCACCTTCGGTCGACCATTGGCTAGACGCCACTTGTTCGTATCTCGCAGCGAATAGACACAGCCGCAGTATTGCTGGGCGTAGAATTCCTCCCGCTTCGAGATCTCGACCATCCGCTCGGCGCCTCCCCCCTTCCGCCAATTATGGGTCCAGTAGCTCATGCCGGGCCAGCGGGCGGCGGCGCGTTCACCGGCGCCGTTGATCTGGTTCATGTCCTTCCATCGGGAGATCCCAAGGCAGCTCGTGATAACCTTGAATCCCTTTTCAAAGGCATGAAGCGCCGTTCGCTCGAACCTCATGTCGAAGCAGGCAGTACAGCGTTCACCACGCTCCGGAGCCCACTCAAGCCCCTTCACACGGGCGAACCAATTATCCGTGTCATAATCAGCATCGGTGAAGGGAATACCATGCTCCTCGGCGAAGCGTATATTCTCGACCTTGCGCAACTCATACTCCTCGCGCGGATGGATATTCGGATTGTAGAAAAAAATCTCCAGCTCAAGCCCCGAAGCCACCATCGCCTCGATCACCTCGCCGGAACACGGAGCACAGCAGGAGTGCAGCATCACGCGCTTCTCCCCACCGGGAGGCTGGAGTTCGGGACGTTGGAAGGAAGCAGCGCTCATCCTCGAATCACTTGTACATAATCATCCGGGCATCGATCCCGGTGAAGTTCTGATAGGAATAGCCCGCGTAACCGGGATAGACGACAGGTACGACACCGCCCCCATAATATCCGCCGCCCCACCCTCCGCAGCGACCCCCATACCATCCTCCATATCCACTGTATCCACCGATCGGAATATATCCCACAGTGGGTGGAACCACATAGCTGTAAGGAACCGACCAATTCTGACAGTTCTTTACAATCACGGCGTCAGCGCCTGCTCGACGCGCGTTGTAGATCACGGAATTGATCGCAAAGGGATAGCCGAGGGTCGTCTGGAAAGCGAAGCGCCCGATCTCGAAGTAGGGGTGGACGGGAGGCGCATTCAGGATCGGAATGACCGCATTAGAGGGCTTCGGCGGATAGTAATTCGCCGTGGTCGGTTGATAGAAAACCGCCGTGGAACTCACGCTGGCACAGGCCTGCAGCAGCAACAAAGCCACGGCCACCGGAATCCATGCGTACCTTTTCATGGTCAACATCCTTCCACAAGTAAGTCCCATCCACAACCCGCCAGACTTGGAGGCAGCGCCCCGACGCCAGTCGGACAGATCAGAGGATCACTTTTTTTGATTTTTCTTTGAACAAAACACCGGCGGAGGGGTCAAATTTATCAGAAGCTCTCCGTATGGGAGCCCAACCAAACCAAACCCATTATCAACCGATGACAACCACACAAGCCTTTCGCTTCACCATTGCCGGTCTCTTCATGGCCCTTATCACGCTCACCGCACCCATGGCCCAAGCCAACTGCGGAAGCTGCGGCACCAAGAAAGAGTGCCCCTCCCCCACGCCGGCTCCAAGCCCGGCCAAGTAACAGTTTGCCGATTTGTCATACCTAGGTCGTGAGACCCAGGGTGACAGCCACTGCGCGGGAGCGCCGTCGATTCATTTGGCGGCCTTCCGAGCAGCTTATTTCTACTGATAATTCTCGCGCAGAGGCGCAGAGATTTTGTGACTAATGGTAACGTTTCTTTAGAAACGACTCCTTTGGAAGGAGTCGTCATAACCCTTTCCTGATCAATCAAGTGATTCTCCGATTTGAGGGGAGTAACGATGATAGTCTTCTCCGGACCCAATCCTTTGTCTTTTCCTCCGCGCCTCTGCGCTTGCTTGCCCGGCCGTTGCTTCGCATCCGTTACGGCTGCGCGACATTCTTCGGTGTTTACTAAGAGACCTCTGCAAGGCAAGTAGCCAGGCGTGATCCAGCGTTTTGAATAATCGGGTTGCCGTGGGCGAAGAGGAGGATCTGAGCTTTCAACCCCTTGAGCGCGGCCAGCGACCGGAGGGATTTCTTCTTATCCTCCCGGTATTTCTCGGGAAGCAGGCGTAATCCCTCCGGCTCCAGATTGATCAGGGCATCACCGAAAATGAGGGTGCTTTCATAAAGAAAAACTGTCTCCCCCGGGCCAAAGCCCAGCAATGCAAACGACTCCATCCCTGCAACCGGCTCGCCGGAGCGGAAGCGCTGATCCGCGATGATGTCGTCACCGGCATCGGACGGGGCAAAGACCGGGATCCCGAACCGCTTAGCAAGCAACAGACTCTCCCGCTGATGGTTCCCGCTGGTCAGCACAACGGCGGCGGGTGCGGAGAAGGACTCGACCACGAGATCTTTCAGCGCCTCCTCGGCCAGAGGGATTGGGTCGATAAAGATCAATCCCGCCGGAGTCACGATCGCCGTCGAGGAGCAGTCACACTTCACCGCAGGTTCATACCCCTGCCAGTGGAAAAGCCCGGGTCGAACGGTGGAGTATTCGGGAATAGCTTTCATGAGATACTCCTAGGGAACCGCTGATTAAAGCGCCTTTTTCAAAGTCTGGCTAATTTTGATGAGGAGGAAGGGATTGGGGTGATATTTTTGATCATCTTGCATCGAAGCTGACTCTCGGATTGGCAGATTTGTGCAGTGGCAGGATGCCAC
>JAIOPL010000021.1 GCA_021413925.1 Verrucomicrobiota bacterium | reverse complement strand
CGCTCAAGGACCTCCTTCATCAACCTCATCCCTCCCCATGCCGTCACCTTCTCGTCACTGTACTCAATCTCATATTGCGGGCTCACCATATCGGTGATGCTCACTACACTGTTATCTTCTGGCTATCGCAAATTTTGGGTTCAATACACTATCCTGACACTGTAGGGGTCGGCAGTTCAAACCTGCCACCGCGCACCACTTTTTTCCATTTCTCAAGTGCCCGGGGAAAAGTCCGTTGGCTGCCCCTTCTCCTTCCAGGCGTTCATCTCAGCCTCCATCGAAGCGAGTTTTTTGCCAAATATCATGTGGGCATAGCCGCCGATCAGCAGACGGAAGGGAGGCTTTTCCGCATCCAGCAGATTTAGGATGGCCGAGGCTGCCTTGGCCGGATCTCCCGGTTGTTTACCATCCATCTTGGAGAGGAAGCCGCCAAATTTGCCAACCGTCCCTTCATAGTCGGGAATTCGCGGGCCATGGTCGAGTGAGCGTCCGATGAAATCCGTGCGGAAGGGGCCCGGTATCACCTGAGTAAACTTGATACCTAGCGGGGCGACCTCCTGGGATGCGGCATCGCAGGCGGCATCGAGCGCCGCCTTGGCCCCGCCATAGACGGCGAAGCCGGGATGGTTCGCGTAAGCAGCGATGGCAGACATCGTGATCACGTGACCACTTTTCTGTGCCCGCATCACGGGGAGTGCCGCCCGGATCAGCCGGAAGGGGCCGGTGAAATTCGTCTCAAGGTTGCGGGTAAGCTGCTCGTCGGTCGATTCCTCAAGGGCGGCCAGCAGGCCGTACCCGGCGTTGTTAATCAGGACATCAAGCGTCCCGAACTGCTCGACAGTCTCAGCCACGGCACGTTCAGCGTCGACTGGCTTAGTCAGGTCGAATCGGATCGCAATGGCCTTCCCGGGATACTGAGCGACCAGATCAGCCACGCTCTCCGGGTTACGAACAGCCAGAGCGACCTGATGGCCTCGGTTGAGGGCTTCCGTGGCGAGGGCACGCCCAAATCCCGTCGAGGCTCCGGTAATGAGTAGGTTTTTCATCGTCGGCACATCGTGGGGGCCTCTCGCTTACACTTCAATCCGGAAAAAGGTCGCATCCAGAATCTGCGGCAGACACCGAACACTTGCCGGAAAGATTACGGCTTCTTGCTATCTTAAACCGCTTCCGAAAGCGCCGTTCGTATTGGTTGGCCATCTTGGTTGCTCCGATCGCGCGACAATGGGCAATGACTTCTAGGTAGGATTTCCTTTGGTCGGGATAGTGGCGAATGATCCCGAGGTGTTCCCGGACCGTCTCTTCATGGCGGTGATTTTTGCAGTAAAAGTCAGCAAGAGTGTAAGAGAGCGGCGGCTTGTTGAAGCGGTCTTCCGGATAGAAAAGGCCGGCCCAACATCTGCCACAGAATTCTGCAAATGACATCGCTATCTCGGGGCATATAAGCAAAGAAGCGACAAGCAATAGCGGCGGTGTGGCAACCGTTATATTTCTAATCGCGAAGGAAGCCAAAAAAGCGGCCATAATCCATCGAATGACGGCCAACACTTTCCTCATGGTGCGACTCTTAAACCACGCCTCTGGGAAAGCCCATTTTATTCTCAATACCGAATGCTCAAAGCAGCTTAATGTGCCACTCGGGATCCTTGCCTTCTACTAATTCCAGCCAGGCATAGCTCGGCGGAGCCCCCATTGTTTGCTTTGCCGATGGTTCCGGGATTGAGTACCCGCACCCCGGCTATCATTTCTTCACGGGGGACATGGGTGTGGCCATGGAGGAGAAGGTCGCAGCTTCCCAGTTTCGTCGGTTTCGGCGGGATATGGATGAGTCGGCAGGTCACACCATGGCACATCAAATCGATCCAACTTACCGGCCTAACCGCTCTGTTTCAGCCAACTCTGGAGACCAGTCGACGGCCATTTCCTCGGCCACGAATTTCGTGAAGGGGATGATGTTGCGACGAACCGAGGCTTCTTCCAGGGCATCCATGTAGACCTGCCGGCGCGTCACGCGCAGGATCGTCCACGGGTAGCCACCAGAGGCGAGCATGGCATTCATGAGGAATCTCCCGATGCGGCCATTCCCATCGGCAAAGGGATGGATGTAGACGAATAAGAAATGCCCGAGGATCGCTCGCACCGAGGCCTCCGACTCCTCAAGAAGAGCCGCATGGAACGCCTCCATGCCGTCGATCACGGCTCGCCCTGGCGCGGGGGGCACATGGATGGATCCCCGGATATAGACTGGTTTCTCCCGGTATCCCGCCAGATCAGCCGCCGTCAGCCGGCCAACTTGGACAAAGGGCATGTGTAATTCCGAGTACCAATAGGGCAGATCCGTCTCGATGATCTTTCCCGGTGCATCTCCTTGGAAGATTTTGCCGATACTTTGAAGCACGGCCTCATGGGCAAGGCTATAGCCCTTGGCCGCAAGCCGGTTGTTTTCGTCCTTCAGTGCGGGATCGGCCACATCTCCTCCCGCCGCAATTCGGGCCACCAATTCCGGAGTGACTTGGAATCCCTCGATGGAGAGCGAGTGATAGGCGTCGTACTGGTAGAGATGATGCGCCTTCTCCAAGTAGGTCTTGGCATCCCCCCTCCCAACTGAAGAAGGAAAATGTTCCAGCACCATGGGACGCAGTTGCTCCCAGAGCAGCCGGATGCGGTCTGCGTAGGGACTCTTAGGGAGCAGATTGCTAGAGAGCATCGGCTGACTGTCTGGGAAGGGATTGATCGCCTTCTTCCAGCCCGTCAGGGCGATGAGCCCTCTTACCTGATCCGCCTTTTCCTGGAAACCTAGCGTCTCGAGTCCTCCCAAGATCCTGATCGATCCCGCCTCATTGTCCGCTTCGATGATCCCGGAAGCCAATTCTGCCGCCGAAGTCGTACGGAGGAGCACCTCGGCCTGAGGCCGATTCGTACGGAAGTAGGTGGGAGTTACCCTAGCCAACGCGTAGCCGATGGGCATCAGCTTCAATCCCCGATAGATTGAGCGCTGCGCAGGGAGCTTCCCTATATAGGTCAACAAAGAGCAAGAAATGTCGGTTTCTGCAAATCTCAGAGTTATTTGATTGTTCCCTCCACGCACCAGAATAGCCGTCGCCTGCACAGGGGTTGCGGTCTCCCCACTTTGGAGATCGAGCGAGATTTCAGGACTCAGGCAATAGTCACCTCCCACCCGATCTTCCAGATAGAGACTCAGAAAAGCCCAGAAGTTCCCATGCCAGAGAGCGGTCTCCCCTCTAGGCGCATGGGGAGGCACCAGAAAGTACCATCCCTTCATGATCTCCAGAAGGCATCCCTGCTGGATCAGAAAGGTTCGAACCCCGGTCGGCAGATCACGTCCACGCACGACTTCTTCACGGGCTACCTTCAGAGCGGTATCCAAAGCCTTCGCCAGTCTTGAGTGCGTCTTCATTTACTCTTGGATGCACTGTGGACATTTTTATTGAATGCGCAATACATTTTCTTATTCTTTGCGAGCATAACGCTGCTATAGAGATAGTTGTGTATTCTTATTTAAGGGATAAATGCCCCCTATCCATAGCATCCATAGGAGTTGGAGAAGGAGCGCCAGGTAGTTTTGGGAACAGACTCGTTGTCTGCCTGCTTTTTTCACTTTTGCACTTTCCCACCTTCCCACTTTCCTACCGTCGGCCACCTCTTTAAGGTGGCGGGTATGTGGAAAACCGCCCATGAGCATATCCTGAAACTGACCGTCTACGAGCCAGGCAAGCCCGTCGAGGAGCTGGCCCGCGATCTTGGTCTGCGTGAAGAGGAGATCATCAAACTTGCTTCCAACGAGAACCCCCTCGGTCCGTCGCCCAAGGCGCTGGAGGCGATGCGCAAAACGCTGGAGCGCTCCCATTTCTACCCAGACGGCGGCGGTTACGAATTGCGCGGAGCTGTTGCAGAGCGCCTCGGCATGGCCCGCGAGAATATCGTTCTCGGCAACGGCTCCAACGAGATCATCGAGTTTATCGGCCATGCTTTCTTCCGCCCCGGCGACGAGGTGGTGGTGGCCCGTCATTCCTTCGCGGTCTACAAGCTGATGGCCCAGCTCTTCGGAGCCGAGACGGTCGAGGTTCCCGATCCCGGATACACGGCCGATCTCGACGCCATGCTGGCGGCCATCACTCCGAAGACCCGCACCGTCTTCATCGCCAATCCGAACAATCCCACCGGCACCATGGTAGAGCAGGAGGCGATCGACCGCTTCATGGCGAGGGTTCCCGATCATGTTCTGGTCGTCTTCGACGAGGCCTACCACGAGTTCCTCGACAAGGCCCCCGATGTCCTGCCCTATGTCCGTCAGGGCCGGAATGTCGTCGTGATGCGCACCTTCTCCAAGATCATGGGACTGGCCAATCTCCGCATCGGCTACGGCATCACCACGCCCGAGCTGGCCGCCGTCCTCCAGCGCACCCGCCAGCCCTTCAATGCCAACGGCATCGCCCAGGCAGGCGCTCTTGCGGGACTCCTCGATGAGGAGCACATGAGGAAGACCCGCGAACTCACGCATGAGGGCCGCGAGTATCTGGAAACAGAGTTCGCTGCCATGGGCCTCGAATACGTTCCCAGCGTTGCCAACTTCGTTCTCGTGAACGTCGGCGATGGCAATGCCGTGTTCCAGGCGATGCTTCGCAAGGGAATCATCCTTCGGGCGATGGCGAGCTACGGCCTTCCCGAGTGGATCCGCATCTCCGTCGGCACGCTGGATCAGAACCGCCGTTGCGTTGAGGAGCTAAGAGAGGTTCTCAAAAAGTAACCGTGCAAGAGACCATCGCCGCGCTGGCCACACCTCCCGGCGAGGGGGCGCTTGCCGTGATCCGGATGAGCGGACCACTTGCCCTGACCATCGCTGACGCAGTTTTTCGCGGATCCGGGAGACCCTCTGCTATCCAGGAAAGGAACGTCTCCTTCGGCAGGATCATCGATGCAAAGGGAGAGGTCATCGACGAGGTCCTACTCACCGTTTTCAGGAACCCCCGCAGCTACACGGGCGAGGATCTTGTCGAGATCAGCGGACACGGCGGATCGCTTGTCGCCTCGCGCGTTTTGGCCGCAGTGCTTGAAGCTGGCGCTCGGATGGCCCGGCCTGGAGAGTTCACCGAACGGGCTTTTCTCAACGGAAAGCTCGATCTGACTCAGGCGGAGGCGGTGATGGATCTCATCAGCGCCGGAACGCCGAGGGCTGCACGAGCAGCAGCGGCACAGCTGGAAGGCCGGCTCGGCCAGGAGATCCAAGCACTACGAGGGGAACTCCTGGAATGCGTGGCCCATCTGGAAGCCTTCATCGACTTTCCCGAAGAGGGAATCGATCCGGAGAGTGGCGTGGCGTTGCGGCGGCGGATGCAAAGAATCGCTGAGCGTCTTGCCATCCTGCTTGCCACAGCCGACGAGGGACGCCTGCTTCGTGAAGGCATCACCTTGGCTCTCTGCGGTGCGCCAAATGCCGGCAAATCGAGCCTGCTCAACCGTCTGCTTGGAGCTGAGCGCGCTATCGTGAACGAGGCGCCGGGCACCACACGCGACACGATCGAGGAGAAGGCAAGCCTCGGCGGCTATCCCTTCCGCGTTATCGACACGGCCGGACTCCGAGAAACGGCCGATGCGGTGGAACAAGAGGGTGTGCGCCGCGCAAGGCAGGCCGCGGAACAGGCCGATCTCCGCATTCATCTCGTCGATGCCTCCCTTCTCTCCGACGCGGCAACAATCCCCGCGCCACTTTTCGATGATGAGATCCTGGTCTACAACAAGAGGGATTTGCTGGCCGATCGCGCCACCTTCCCCGGAGGAATTGTCATCTCCTGCCGTACCGGCGAGGGAATCGATAGCCTGATTCAAACAATCATTTCAAAAGTCACGGGACATTCGAAAGGAGAGAAAGGCGTGCATGGGGAGACTGTTCAGGATGGCGCCGCCATCAATGCCCGCCATCAGGACTGCCTCATGCGCGCTAGTTCCTCTTTGGTAGCTGCCATGGACCTGCTGGGAGCAGGGGATCCTCCGGAACTCGTGGCTGTGGAACTACGCACTGCCTTGGGAGCC
This sequence comes from Verrucomicrobiota bacterium, assembly GCA_021413925.1. NCBI lineage: Bacteria > Pseudomonadati > Verrucomicrobiota > Verrucomicrobiota bacterium. Next base: position 2,670 of record JAIOPL010000021.1, on the reverse strand, counting down.
GTAGGAGAAGTGGTCGGGGAGGCTGGGACAGAGGAGATTCTGGGAAAAATCTTCAGCAGTTTCTGTATCGGGAAGTAGGGGGAGGCGGAGAGACTGTTAGCGGTTTAGGCAACCAAGCTCGCGGGAACGAGCACGGAAGACTGACAAAGTCAGCCCCGAAGGGGTGGCACCGTCCGCCGGGAGGCGGATGACATCAATTAGGCTGCTAGGTCAGATGCAAAGGGGCAAAAGGCTCTACCCGAATGTCGGATTTCGTGAATATAGCAGCTGGCCTAAACGACCAGAATAGGAATTAGAATAGCTGTGATCTGAAAGGGTCGCATAAAGTAGTTGCTGGCACCTACGTCCCTCGTCAGGTATCGCTGGCTGGCGGAAAGGGTTGATCGCTGAGAATAGGAGTGAAGGCGCTCGGGATGCTCTGCTGCCAGCATCCCCTGTGCCTGAACGGTGAAACGTCAAATCGGCGTTCATCGAAACTCCACACGGGCTAGCGATTAACTGGACGAGCTTGTTGGCATTTTATTTAGGAGGAAGCTCGAAGCGACCGGCAAGAATTCCTGGCACTGTGATATCCTCATCCAATTCTTCCCAGCGCAGCGCAAAACCATTCACTTCGACTTCAACTTGCTTCAATTGTTGCTCCGTGGCCGCAGCTAGGCGGCTGAAACGGTCGGCGGGAAACCCGACAAAGCGCCCGTCATGCAGTTCAATATATATTGTTCTTCCCTCGGTCCAAGCACGCACAGCTGCCGGCTCCAAAGAAATCGGTGGTTCAGCGAGGATGGCGTTCATAATATGCTTTTTTCAGTTCTTGTTGATTTTCGAAAACGAGGCGTTCGATCTGTCTTAGGTCATGCGATCTTACGCCCCGGTTGCTTGCAAGAAAAATGGAAGGCTCCAGCCAGAATTTGCAGTCTCCGTCAGGCGTCCGGACGTGGATGTGCGGAGGCTCGCTTCCCTCGTCGGTGTAGAAGTGAAAACGGAACGATCCGATACGCAGAACTGTCGGCATAGATTCATCATGCCACACGCAAAGTTGCAGGGGAATATTTTTTGCCGAACGCCAAGATCACCGGCACCGGACCGCCTTGTTGGGAAATTACTTTTTGAACAGGTCACTGTGGGTGCCGCTCCTTTCAAGATAGAGCGAATCTTGATCCTTCCGGTAGATGAGCAACCAGTCTGGCTCAACATGACAATCTCTCGACCCTCCACGTGAGCCAATCAATGCATGGTCGCGATGTCTTGCATCAAGCATCTCTCCGATCGCAATCTGCCGGACGACTTCTTTCAGCTTTTGAATATCTTTGCCTCTCTTTTTTAGTTTTTTGAGGTCTTTCCTGAACTGACTGGTCTCAAAAATGGTTTTCACTTATCCCAGCTTGCAAAAAGCTTCTCTACGCTATCGAACGATGTGAGATTGATTCCCTTTTTGGAATCCTCAAGAGCCTTCCGGGTGGTGGCGTTTGGAATAGTGACTTCGAACGGAAGCCCTTGTTTTAAGGTGATCTGCGTGTAAAAAATACGGATCGCCTCTGTCGGGCTTAACCCCAGGCGATGGAGAATACTTTCTGCCTGTTCTTTGATTTCTGGCTGAATTCTGCTGTGGACCGCGGCGGTTTTCATCTCTGAAATATGTTGCAAATGCCACACGTCATCAAGTTTCTTTTTCCTAACTTATTTTAGGATGATATGTCATTCCATTGCGATAACGGATGACATGATTCGTCTCTGCCCGACCATCGCAAGAGTTTTGAATAAGTTCATTGGGGAATGGAGAGGATTACTCCTCTTCGTTTTTGAAAAGGAATCCAGCGATACTCTTGCTTTTTGTAATCAAAAGAAAAGCTAGGAAGGTTTGTAATAAAGCACTTGTTCCATAGCCTATAGGAGATGATAAATCGGTTTGATTAATCAAACGAGTTACTCTTATTAGTGAGGCAATGCTACCTATTAAAAGTGTCGAATTTGCAACCAAATGGACAAACATAGAAAGTCCAAGGATCTTGATTAGTACGTCTGCCAGTTGTTTCGATTTCATAATTATTGTGTTCAGTATTTTACCAACCCAACCATCGCAAGAGTTTTGAAGAAGTTCATTGGGGAGTGGCGGAATATAGGGGTTTGGACTGTTAGACTATTAGACTGTTAGGTCGGAGGGGATGGGGCAAAAGGCTCTAGCCGTTTAGACTCTGGTGGATGGCTGGGGTGGGCAATCATACCCGGGTTGGATCTCTATCTCCTATATCCCAGCTCCTATTTCCCATCAACCCCACCAATCCGACCATCGCAAGAGTTTTGAAGAGGTTCATTGGGGAGTGGGTGATGGGTTGTTTGGGGATACATTATCAAGAATATTGGAAAGAATCTTTGGAATCCCATCAATAGTTCCACCAGCACAATTAAAACTATATCCATGCTTTGATGGTAAATCCTTACAAATATGTACATCGAAAAGATACTTCCCTTTCAACTCCTTAGTTCCTTTTTCGTATGTGAGAATAGTATTACCAGATGCTGATATTTGAGCACAAGCGTCCGGTTATAAGTCCCACAGCATCAATTGGTTATTTTTGTGAGGCATGTAAGATTTGAAGTCGGTTTCTGTAAGTAGCTCATGGATAGGAACTTTCTCAAAAGGATGAATGCTCAAAAGCTGGAAGGTTCTGT
>JAIOPL010000020.1 GCA_021413925.1 Verrucomicrobiota bacterium | reverse complement strand
TCGGACCCTCAACGCTACGATCCGGCAGACCTCCTCTTCGCTCAGGGCGTGGGGAGTGCTCTTGGGGCGACGGCTGTGTTCTTCCATCCGGCCCATCCCCTCCTCGAGAAGGCGGTTCTTCCACTTATAGCCCACTCTTGGGCTGATCCCATACTCTCGGCACAGGGCTCGAAAGTTGTCTGTTTGTAGCGCTCGAAGCGCAAACTCTGTTCTCTGGCTCATTAGGTCTAGGTGTTGCCACGGCATAGCCTCTTACCCTGCCAGTAAGAGCCCCCTGGTGTTACCTATGTCCTGAACCTAAAGCGTTACCCATGTCTTGAACCTGTACCAAAGGCGAAAGGATCCCGCGAGGCGGGAGGGGATCGGGGATCCCGCGAAGCGGGAGGGGATCGGGGATAGGGAATGGGTGATAGGGGGGGAAAGAAGGCTGAATCAGTAAAAAGTGCAAAGGTAAAAAGTGGGAAGGTGGGGGATCCCGCGAGGCGGGAGGGGATCGGGGATCGGTAATGGGTAATAGGGGGTAGATGGGAGATGGGAGATGGGGGGCAACGTTGTTTGTTGCAGGTTCTTGGTTTTTTGTTTGTTCGGCAGCCAGTAACTTCGAACTAGGAGCGAGCAACATTAATCTGGGCGCATGTGGGCAGTTATTGCATAATCCGGTATTCGTCTTTAAAAGATTCATATGAGTCATCTTTCCGAAGTTGATCCCCGGCTTGAGGCAGTGAAGGCTTTCTGGCCTCAGTTTCATGTGAAGCGGGCTTGGGTCTTCGGATCGCGTGCCAGAAAAGACGGGTCATCTGAGAGTGATTGGGATTTCCTCGTCGATTTTGAGTCGAAGCCCGGTTTCGGATCCTTCATGGGTCTGAAGTGCCGATTGGAGGATGCGTTGAATGCCAAGGTCGATCTTCTGTCGCTTAGTGCCTGCAAGAAATCGTTCCTCAATGCCATTCAGAAGGATCTTGTCGATGTCTCGTGACTTTCAGTTAAGATTAGATGACATCCTTGAGGCATGCCATAGGGTTGCTGATTATATAGCCGGGTATGATCTCGCCCGTTTTGAAGAAGATTACAAAACGCAAGATGCCGTTATCCGGCAGTTTGAAATCATAGGCGAGGCAGTGAAGCATCTTCCGGAAGAAGTCACCCTTCAGGAGCCCGGAATTCCCTGGCGGCAGTTTGCCGGATTCAGGGATGTTCTGGCCCATTCCTATTTTGCAGTGGATCTAACTGTCTTGTGGGAAGCCGCCGAGGTTTATGCACCGCTGCTTCAGGAGACATGCAGCCGTCTGAAAAGCTGAAAGTGGGAAGGTGGGGGATCCCGCGAGGCGGGAGGGGATCGGGGATCCCGCGAAGCGGGAGGGGATCGGGGATAGGTAATGGGTAATCGGGGGGAAAGAAGGCTGAATCAGTAAAAAGTGCAAAGGTAAAAAGTGGGAAGTGGGGGATCCTGCAAGGCGACTTTTGACTAATGGGCTCTCTCGCTTTAGTTTCTAGCCCTCGACTCTCGACAGTCGTCGCTCGACTCACTCATTTTACCCTCATGTCTCCTCGTCGCTTGGCCATCGTGGTTTCGCACCCGATCCAGTATTACTCGCCCTGGTTCCGGGATCTGGCGGCGCAGTCTGATCTGAGGATCAAGGTGTTTTATCTCTGGGACTTCGGGGTGACGGAGAAGCGGGATCCGACTTTCGGTACTTCCTTCAAGTGGGATGTGCCGCTGATGGAGGGGTATGAGAGTACCTTCGTGCCGAATGTGGCGAAGGATCCTGGGACGCATCACTTCAATGGGCTCGATAATCCGGGGCTCAATGATGCCCTTCTTGACTGGAATCCGGATGCGATCCTACTGATCGGCTATAACTATAAGAGTCACCTCCGGTTGATCTTCTCCCCGCGTCTGCGCAGGATTCCGATTCTCTTCCGTGGTGACTCGCATGAGCTATGTCCTTCCACAGGATGGAAGCCGCGACTCTCCCGTTTCCTGCGAAGTCTGATCTTTCGCCGGTTCGACCGTGTGCTGGCCGTGGGTTCTGCATCAGTTGATTATTTCCGCGCCAGTGGTGTGCCCATGGAGAGGATCCGGATCATTCCTCACTGCGTGGATAATGACCGATTCCGGAATGCTGCCACGGAGGCCGAGATGGAGGCTGGGCAATGGAAACAGGAACTGGGAATCCCGGAGGACACGACCGTCATCCTTTTTGCCGGTAAGCTGGAAAACAAGAAACGCCCGCAGGATCTGCTGGAGGCTTTTTTGAAGATTCTGACCGAGGGAAGTCGAGAGTCGAGGGGCGAGGGGCGAGCGACGGGTGATGAGAACTGCTCGACTTCAGTGCTTCTCTTTGTCGGATCGGGTCATCTGGAGAATGTTCTCCGTAGGATGGCCGGGGATCGTGTCGGGAGGGATGTCTTCTTCGCTCCCTTCCAGAATCAGTTGGCCATGCCCAAGGTCTATGCGGCTGGTGATATCCTGGTGCTTCCATCATTAGGTCGGTCGGAGACTTGGGGGCTTGCCGTGAATGAGGCGATGAATCTCGCTCGTCCCGCCATTGTCAGTTCCCATGTGGGGTGCGGACCGGATCTGATCGAGGCTGGGGTGACAGGGTGGGGCTTCCGGGCCGGTGATGCCAGTGATCTCGAGAAGTGCCTTCATGAGGCGCTGAGTGATCCCGCTCGCCTGAAGAGAATGGGGCTCGCTGCAAGGGAGAAGGTCAACGGCTTCTCGTATGAAGTGGCTACCAAGGGAGTCGTCAAGGCAGTCAGGGAGGTAGGGGGATCCCGCAAGGCGGGAGGGGATCGGGGATAGGTAATGGGTGATAGGGAATGGGTGATAGGGAATGGGTGATAGGGGAAGGGGAGGCTGAATCAGTAAAAAGTGGGAAGGTGGGAAGGTGGGGATCCCGCGAGGCGGGAGGGGATAGGGGATCGGTAATGGGTAATTGGGGGAGAGGGAGGGGGGAAAATTATGAATGATGAACCAAGCCCGAGGGATCGGGCGCGGAAGACTACGATGCAATCGTAGCCCGGAGGGCGGCACTGCTTGCCGGGCGGCAAGTGGCGTCAAATCAGGGATCAGGGCCGGAAATGAAGAACAAGCGAGGGGAGGGAAGGATGAATTAGTAAAAAGTGGGAAGGTTGGAAAGTGTAAGGTAGGGATCAGGAATGAAGAGGAAGAGGTATGGGATCCGTCATGACGGATCTATCCCTTCCGGCCTTGATGCCCAGTGTTGTCAATTCGGGCGCGCTACCATAAGTTATGTCCATGAGTAGCAGGGGATCAGAAACAGCATTTCCCGTGCGTGTGCCGGCTTCTCCTGAATTGGCGGCTCGCGCCGCAGAACTTGTTCAGCAGTTTTCTGAGTGTTTCTGGTTCTGGCATCCTGAGGCAACTGTGCACTTCACCGATGATGTGAAGTTAGTTATCGAGCATCTTCGCGAGTATGGGGATAAGAAGGCGTGGTCGGCTGCCGGGGAGTTGCAGCGTAGCCTCTAAAGGTTCACAAGCATGCCTCTGACGGAATTTCAGAAAGAGGTGATGGGTGTCCTAGTAGGCAACAGATCCGAGAGCAGTCATGTCGCTGGCGGTCTTGTGCTGAATGCCCCTGAAGATTCGGCTCGTTTCTCACGGGATTTCGATTTCTTCCACGAGGCCGTGGAGGATCTGGTCAATGCCAGTGAACAGGATCTAAGATCGCTAGAGTCTGCGGGGTTTGGTATTCGCAAGGTGGAACGTGAAGCCGAGTGGTCAAAACCTGTCTCCTTTCGCAAGGCCTATGTTTCCCGAGGGGATGAGAAGGTGGAGCTGGATTGGGCTCATGACTCGGCATTCCGTTTTTTTCCCATCGTTCCCGATGATGTGCTTGGATGGAGGCTGCACCTTTTCGACATGGCGACGAATAAGGCTCTTGCCCTCTCGGCTCGGATGGAGACGCGTGATTATGTGGATATGGTGGAGCTGACCCGCCATTTTCCGCTGGAGGCCATCGTCTGGGCCGCATGTGGCAAGGATCCGGGATTTAATCCGCTCTCCCTCCTTAAGATGATGATCAGGTTTGCACGGATTGACCCACTCGAACTCGATAAAATCAAGGCACGACATCTTGACCCTGTCGCCTTGAAGGAGGAGTGGATCGCAGTCTCGGACAAGGCCCGGGAGGAAATAATCCTGCTGGCGGATGAAAATCCCGATATGCCGATCGGGGTAGCCTTTGTGGATGATCAGGGCAGGCCCGGATGGATCCGTACCAATCCTGCCCTGCAAATTCATCACCCTTCCCTGCGTGGTTGCTGGCCCACAATGATCAGCTGAAGGGATTCCGAGTCACTGATAAGTTCATCAATTTTCTAACCCACTTCCGATGAGACTCGACCGATACGATAACTCTGACTTCAGTCGCGGGGCCTCTAAGATCAAGGAAGTTCTCTGGTGGATCGTCAGTTCGTTGCTCTTTGCCCCATGGTTCCCTCTTCCCTCAGGGCTGAGTCGGTGATGTTTTTCTGTTATGTGATTATGGATAACCAATTGGCTCCTGTGAATTTGGTGAATCATGTCCATTTCTTTCAGATAAAACGTCGGCTCTCATTCACGGACTTACGCACTCGTAGCGCCGCTCTGGTTCCAAAATCCCGACTCCTGAATCCTTAATTATTTATCCCCCCCCATGCCTTCCTCCGTCGATCTCGTCCATCATCATCGTCATGCAGGGCCGAGCCATGTCTCGATCGAGAGGCTCTTTGCGGAGGTGCGCAGGCATCTCCCCGATCCTTGGAATGCACGTGTGGCGACTTGCCCCCATCTGAGTCGCGGCTTTGCACCCAGAGTTGCCAATATGATGGCGGCGCGGGCGCAGGCGGGAACGATCAATCATATCACGGGTGATGTGCATTATCTGGCAATGGCTCTTCCATCGCGTGGTCTAGTCCTCACGATCCATGATTGCGCGCTGCTGAATATGCTTAAGGGGGCTTCGCGCGAGGTTTTCAGAAGAATCTGGTTCACCTATCCCATGCAGAGGGCTGAGGCGATCACGACCATCTCGGAAGCCATGAAGAAGGAGTTGGGAAGTCACTTCCCGGATGTTGTCGATAAGATCCGGGTGGTTCCCAACTGTGTCCGGGGGGAATTCGCGCCGGCGCCGAAGCCTTTTCCGGAAAGGGAGCCGGTGATCCTGCAGGTAGGGACGGGCTGGAACAAGAATCTCGAGGGCGTGGCGGCCGCCCTGCGCGGCATCCCCTGCAGACTCGAGATCATTGGAATGATGAGCGAGAGGCAGCACGAGGTACTCCGGCTCAATGCGATCAATTACAGGAGTCTGGGGATTCTTCTAGATCATGAAGTCCTTGATGCGTATAAGAGGTCGGACGTTATGGTATTTGCATCCCGCTATGAAGGCTTCGGTCTTCCCATTATCGAGGCTCAGGCATTGGGCCGACCCGTGATCACAAGCAATTTCGGGGCGATGGCAGAGGCCGCAGGTCCCGGGGCCCTGCTGGTGGATCCTCTCAACCAGGCAGATCTTCATCAATCCGTCCTCAAGCTCCTGAGGGATCCTGATCTAAGAAGCAGGCTCATCGAGGAGGGGTTCCGGAATGTGGCCCAATACCAACCCAAAGCGGTGGCCTTGAGGTATGCTGATGTTTACGCAGGGCTTCAACCGGTGCATTCAAATGCACGGGTCGCGGAACAGCTGAGTCGCTGACCATACCGGCATATGTGTGGAATTGCAGGGCAATATGGGAGTGGTTTGTCCTCTATAGAAGACAATGCAATCCAACTACTTGCGCATCGGGGACCCGATGGTAACGGAGTATGGAAATCTGCCGAAGTGACCTTAGTTCATACCCGTCTCTCGATTATCGGAAGTGATGAGGTGGGGGCGCAGCCGATGGTTCTCAAGGAGGGGTGTATCCAACGGGACGCGATGGATGTTGTGTCCGCATCGCCTGCCGAGGACGTTGGTGGATCCCGGCGCAAGGTTATCGTCTTCAACGGGGAGATCTACAATTACAGGGAGCTCCGCGCGGAGATGGAGGCTCAGGGGGAGACCTTTCACCATGACTCGGATACGGAGGTGCTTCTCCGTCTGATCGCGAGGGAGGGTGCCGAGGCGCTCCCGAAGCTGGCGGGGATGTATGCATTCGCCTATTGGGACGAGGAGACGGGCACGGCGTTACTGGCCAGGGATCCCCTGGGTATCAAGCCGCTCTTCTATCGAATGGATGACGGGGTGCTGAGTTTCGCCTCGGAGTATCGTGTGCTGCGTCGTGCTGGTGACGCCTTGGATCCCGAAACCCTGCGTGACTTCTTCCTCTGGGGGAGCGTCCCCGAGCCCGGAACCCTCGTCAAGCCGGTGAGACTTCTCCAGGCCGGTCACTTCATCGACTGGCGTCCCGGGGAGGAGGTGTTTCCCAGGCGTATGCTCCCGGAGGTCCTTGACCAACAAATGGTCACCTCCGCCGTGAATCCAAAGCGAACCAATGAGTCTCATGCGGCGGCATCGATCTATCCCGTGAAGGTCCGTGACGCTCTGGAAGAGAGCGTGGCGCGCCACCTTGTGAGCGATGTTCCGGTAGGAATCTTCCTGAGCGGGGGCATCGATTCGACAGTGCTTCTGGCTCTGGTTCGAAAACAGCTTGGACCTGATGCCGATATCAGGACGTTCTCGATCGGCTTTTCTGATCCAGCATACGATGAGTCCGGGGCGGCCATGCGAACCGCGCATCATTTCCGGGCGAATCACACGGAGTGGAAGATCACTGCGGATGAGGCGAGCGCTGAGATCGCTCCCTATCTCGCCGCGATCGATCAGCCCAGCATAGACGGCTTCAATACCTGGTGTGTCAGCAAGCTGGCCCGCCAGGAAGGAATGAAGGTGGTGCTCTCAGGCCTGGGAGCCGATGAAGTCTTCGGAGGTTATCCATCCTTCCGCATGGTTCCCGCACTCCATTCCCTCCACAGGCTCCCCCGCGTCCTGCGCGTCGCTCTCTCCCTGCTACTTCAAAACTTTCCCGTCGGATCTCCGAAAAGACGTCTGGCAGATTTCCTCTCCGGTGACGGCTCGTGGTTGGAGGCCTACCACGCCAAGCGGGGAATCTTCACCGAGGAGGAGGCAAGCTGCCTGGCCGAACATCTTAGCGGCAGTGTGCCGAAACCTGTGAACTGGAGGATTTCCTCACTGTTTTCCGAGGATCGCGACATGGTTTCCTTCCTCGAGTTGACGCGATACATGCGCAATCAGCTCCTGCGTGACAGCGATGTCTTCTCGATGGCGCACGGATTGGAGCTTCGCGTCCCGTTTGTCGATGAACGTTTCCTGAGTGCCGTCTTCAAGATCCCGGCTTCGACGCGCTTGGCGGATCGCAAGCAGCTGTTGACCGATGCGGTCCCCGAAATTCCCGAGTGGATCCTGAACCGTCCGAAGCGGGGATTTTCGTTCCCATTCCAGCAGTGGGTCGAGGAGAAGTTAGGTGATCGACTCGCTGCAGTTGAGAGCGAGTCTCCGGTTTCCTTGATGACCTGGTACCGAAAGTGGGCGGTAGCTGTAGCCCAAGAGTGTATCGAAAGGGCAGATGGGGAAAGGCTGAAGGCTGAAGGCTGAAGGCGAAAACGGCTGAAGGCTGAAGGCGGAGGGGATCGGGGATCGGTAATTGGGGGGGAGGGGAGGCTGAATCAGTAAAAAGTGCAAAGGTAAAAAGTGGGAAGGTGGGGGGATCCCGCAAGGCGGGAGGGGATCGGGGATCGGTGATGGGTAATTGGGGGGAGGAGGGATGAAACTGGAAACCTGAACCAAGCATCTGGGAAGATGCGCGGTAGACTACCGTAGGTAGCCCTGAAAGGGCGCCACGGCTTCCGGGAGGAAGTGGCGTCAAACCTGAACCAAGCCTGTGGGAACAGGCGCGGTAGACTGTGAGAGCAGCGAACAGCCCTAAAGGGCGGCACGGCTTGCCGGGAGGCAAGTGCCGTCAAACCTGAAACGAAGCCAGGGGAAGGGCTCGGTGGTGAAATCTGCCCCATTCCCCATCACCTATTCACGAGCACCCATTTCCTGCCCCTCGGTACTCGGTGTTGTGCTGATAGTTCAGGATCACTGATGATCCACCCCATGCAAAATGCCAAGAGCCGATCAAATTAGTATTTTAGCATTTCAGTTTTAGCTTTTAACTTTTCCGATGCGAGTCCTCCACGCCGTCGCTTCTCTCGATCCTACCAGCGGCGGGCCCGCGCGTTCCGTGCCTCAGTTGCTGATCGCTCTGAAGGAGGAGGGGCTGGATGTTGCGCTATGGATCGCATCGAGGGTTCTCCCAGAGTGGTCGCGTGCTCTCACGGAGAAAGGAATACCGGTGTTCTGTGAGAACTCACCCGATCTCAAGGGCATAACCCTGATTCACGATCACGGAGTCTGGCTTCCCTCAAATCATCGCGTCGCCCAATGGGCAAGAGAAGCTGGGATTCCCCGGATCGTGAGCCCTAGGGGGATGCTGGAGCCTTGGGCCATGGCCCATAAGAAATGGAAGAAGCGTCTGGCCTGGTGGCTGTATCAGAGGAGGGATCTTCTCGATGCGGCGGCCCTTCATGCCACTGCGGAAAGTGAGGCTAGCCAATTCCGAAAGCTGGGACTGAAGATGCCGGTGATCGTATCGCCGAACGGGGTGGAGCTTCCAAACAATGTGTCGAGAGTCGAGGGACGAGAGTCGAGGGAGCGGAAGGAAACGGGATTAGGGATTAGGGATGATGGGGGGGGGGGAGATGTGAAACCTGAAACTGGAGACCTGAAACCTGAAAAAAGGGATGAAGAAGGGAAGATTGAAGGGGATTTGGAATTAAGGATTAGGGATGAAGGGGGGAGAGTGGGAGGTGATCTGAAACTTGAACCAAAGCGGTGGGAACCGCTGCGGAAGACCCAGCTAAGCGGGGCCCGAAGGGCGCCACGGCTTCCGGGAGGAAGTGGCGTCAAACCTGAAGTCAGGACAGCCCTTTTTCTCGGGCGTGTTCATCCGAAGAAAGGTCTTCCGATGCTTGTGGAGGCTTGGGGCATAGTCCGTCCTGAGGGATGGAGGATGAGAGTGGTCGGACCCGATGAGGCGGGGCATCGCTCTGAGATCGCTTCGATGGTTCAGGCAGCTGGGCTGGAAGATGTCTGGTCGCTGGAAGATGCCGTTTCGGATGAGGAGAAGTGGGATCTCTACCGGGAGTCGGATCTCTTCATCCTGCCTACCTATAGCGAGAATTTCGGCATCTCCGTCGCGGAGGCGCTCGCCTCAGGTCTTCCGGTGATCACAACCACTGGTGCTCCCTGGCAGGGGCTCGTGGAGCATCAGTGCGGTTGGTGGGTTGATCCGTCGGTCGATGATCTCGCGAGAGCCCTTCAAGAGGCCACATCCAACCGGTCTGTCTCCCTGAAGTCGATGGGGGACAGGGGCAGGGAATGGGTCGCACGGGATTTCTCTTGGAAAGGAATCGCCCAGTCGATGCTGAATGGTTACAAGAATCTGATCATCAATCAGTCCCATGAGCGACGCCCTTGACATTTCATCCAACCGCAGTGCCCGGAAGTATTCCCGGAGGGAGCTGCTCGGGAGGGTTCTCTGGGGGATGGCATGGCCTCTGTTCCGATTCAGTCCGCGGCTACTCTGGGGATGGAGGACTGCCTTGCTGCGTCTCTTTGGCGCAAAGATCGGCCGTCATGTCCAAATCCATCCAAGTGTCCGGATCTTCCTCCCGTGGAATCTGGAGGTGGGTGACTGGTCGTCGATCGGGTTTGATGCGCTGGTGTACAATCTGGGGCGGGTCACGATCGGTGAACGGGTGACGATCTCTCAGCGAGTCCATCTCTGCGCTGGAAGCCATGATTACCGAGACAGTGCCATGCTGCTTCTGAAGCCGCCGATCCGTGTCGGTGAGGGCGCCTGGATCTGTGCCGATGCCTTCGTGGGACCCGGCGTGACTGTCGGTGAGGGGGCGGTCCTGGGGGCCCGCTCGGTGGTGATGAGGAATGTGGAAAGAAATTCCGTCATGGCCGGTAATCCGGCACGCAGGGTGGCGGAGCGAAAATAGAGTAATCCGCGCATGTCCTATTCCGTTCTCATCCTTACCCATAATGAGGCGATCAACATTCGTCGATGCATCGAGTCGCTCAAGGAATGCGATGATGTGGTGGTGGTCGATTCCTACAGTGAGGATGAAACAGTGGATATCCTATCAGGACTGCCTGTTCGGGTTTATTCCCGACACTTTGACTCGTTTGCAGGTCAAAGGAACTGGGCGATTGACACCATTGAGTTCAAGAATCGATGGATCCTTCATCTGGACGCCGACGAGTGCATCACGCCGGAGCTTCACGCCGAACTCTGCGATGTGACATACAGGGATGAGAAAAGCGCTTATTACATAGCCAATAAAATCATCTTCATGAATCGCTGGATCCGGAGATCGAGCATGTATCCCTTTTACCAGGCGCGCCTGCTTCGTCTGGGTGAGTCACGCTTTGAGCAGATCGGCCACGGGCAGCATCTTTCGTTTGCAGCCAGAGGTACCGGCCTTCTGAAGGAGCCGTATATCCATTATAACTTTTCCAAGGGAATATCCGACTGGCTTCGCCGCCATAACAGGTATTCCTCGGACGAGGCGCAAAGACTGTGCGGGGGCCGGGATCTTGGCTTCACGACGATGATCTCCCAGATCTTCGGCAAGCACGGTGATGAACGCCAGCAGGCTTTGAAACTTCTGGCAGACCGCATTCCCTGCCGTCCGCTCATCCGTTTTGTGTATCTCTTTTTCTGGAAGCGAGCGTTTCTGGATGGGCTACCCGGCTTCCATTACTGCATGCTCGTTGCCTTTTACGATTACCTGATTCGCCTTAAGGCTGAGGAAATCAAACTGGCCGAATCCCTGCCTTCAAAGGCTTCATGACATCTTCCCGGTTTCAGAAACCCCGCTCCGGGAGTCCAAACTGGATCGTCTGCCAATTAGGAGCTCGAGAGAGATATGCGGTGGCAAGGGCGCTGCATCGTCAGGGTAAACTCCGGACATTGATCACTGATCTCTGGATGCCTCCGGCTTCCCTTCTCTCCCGCATCATCCAGCATGGGAAGATTGCCATCCGATGGAATCCCGAACTCGCGGATGCAAGGGTGCGCTCCTTCAACATGAGGTATCTTTACTTCGAGTTGATGGCCCGCTTGAGGGGAGTGCGCGACTGGGACCGCAAAATCTCCCGGAACATGCTGTTTCAAAAGGCGGCGGTCAGGATGCTGAAATCGATACCTGATCCCGTGGGTGAGGAGCCCCCCCCAACCCTCTTCTGCTACAGCTACAGCGCCCGTGACATCCTCCGCTACGCCAAGAGTCGTGGATGGCGCACGGTCCTAGGACAGATCGACCTCGGTCCCGGGGAGGACAGATTGGAGAAGCAGCTTCTAGCAAATCATCCCGAGTGGCTCTGCTCGACGATCCAATCGCCTCCGCGGGAGTATTGGAACAACTGGAGGGAGGAGTGTGCTCTTGCCGATACGATCATGGTGAATTCGGAGTGGGCGAAGCAGGCGATGATCGCCGAAGGGATCGATGCGGGTAAACTCGCCGTGGTCCCGCTGGCGTATGAAGCCGCCGAAGTCGAAAGGCAGGAGTCCGGAGTCGAAGGAGTCGGGATGAGGGATGGGATAGGAAGGGCAATCGACGAAGGCGGCCGGAGCGGAATCGAATCCGGACCTTCGAGGTTCGACTCCCGGCACCCATTACGCGTGCTCTTCCTCGGCCAGACTGTCGCTCGCAAGGGGATCTATGATCTGGTGGAAGCCGCAAGGTTGATGGCCAACGATCCCGTGATCATCGATGTGGTGGGCCCCCACAGGCCTCTGCCCGAGGACTTGCCCTCCACGATCCGCTTCCACGGGAGGGTGTCGCTCCGTGAGGCTTCCCGATGGTATGATCAGGCTGACGTCTTCGTGCTTCCCACGCGGTCTGATGGATTTGCAATCACCCAGCTTGAAGCGATGTCGCATGGGTTGCCGGTCATCACGACGCAATGTTGCGGGAGCGTGGTCCGGGACGGGGTGAACGGATTGGTGGTCGAAGCCGGGAATGTGGGGGAGTTGGCCTCGGCCATGCGGCGACTGGCGCATGATCATCAGTTTCTCGAATCCCTGCGCTCCCATGCCAAGGAGACGATAGGACGGTTTTCTCTAGGTGTTCTGGGAAGTAATCTGGAGAAGGTCGAGTCTCGGTGGACGGAGGGGAGGGGATGAGGAGAATCCCTGCCGTTATCGCGGTGCTGGCCCTGCTGGTCCTCGCCGCGTTCTGGTTTCTGGAATCTCCCTTGTTCCCTCGAGCCTGGCCGCATGTGCTGATGCTGAAATCCTCGGAGGGCCGTGCAGATTGCCTTATCCTGCTGGGTGGAGAGCAGGAGGCTCGTCCGGTGAAGGTGGCGAAACTCTACCGCGATGGTCTGGCGCCCAGGATCTTTATCACGGGTGAGGGAGACTTCGGGGCCAACAAGAAGCGGTTGCTGGCCTCGGGAGTTCCGGAATCGGCGATCACGATGGAGGTCGCTTCCAAAACCACGCTTCAGAATGCGAGACTTCTGCGCCCGATGCTGGAGAAGGAGGGAGTCAGGTCGGCCCTGATCGTGACGTCACCCTTCCACATGCGTCGGGCACTCGCGGTGTTCCAGCATGAGATACCAGAGGTGAGATTTGCCATTACGCAAACCTCCCCCGAATATTGGGGAACAAAAAAGGGCAAAAAAAACGTACAACTCAATGCCTCCCTCGAACTCGTGAAGATCGTCTACTACTGGGCTGTGTATGGGGTGAAGCCATGGGGAGTCGAGGGTCGAGTGACGAGGGTCGAGGGCCAGATGGGGAAAGGCTAAAGGATGAAGGCTAAAGGCGAAAATGGGGAGTCGAGGGTCGAGGGGCGAGGTATCTGACTTGTTTGTTTCCAAAATAGCCCTCGACTCTAGACTCTCGTCGCTCGACATGGTCGTATTCCCCGCATGCCTTCCATCCTCTTCATCAACCGGGTCTATCCTCCTGAAAGCGGGGCGACGGGGCGCGTTCTGGAATATGTGGCGCATGGTTTTATCGCCGCAGGATGGGATGTCTCGGTGCTGACGACGGCGGGTGATAGATCCAATGCCGGCGAGGAGATCCGGAGCGGGGTGAAGGTGATCCGCGTGGCTTGCGGTTTCTCCAAGAGAAGCCTGATCGCACGGGCGCTCGGTTATGCGCTGATGATCCCGTCGCTTTTGCTGAAAGCCCTGATGCTTCCCCGTGCGGATGTGGTGGTGACGAAGACGGATCCTCCAATGCTCCTGATACTCGGCCCGTTCCTAAAGGTGCTGAAGGGCTCGAAGCTGATCCACTGGGCACAGGATCTCTATCCGGAAATCGCCGAGGAGGCGGGAGTGCTGCCCAAGGGGGGTGCGGGTGGTTTGGTGACCGGTCTGCTCAGGCTTCTCTCGACGCTCTCGATGAGGAGTCACGATCTGACGCTGGCTGTCGGTAGGTGCATGGTCGGGCACCTGAAGGCGAGGGGGATCCCGGAGGGAAGTATCCGGGTGGTGACCAATGCGGGTGTCGAGGATGACATTGTGCCGGTGTCCCGTGAAAACAACAATTTCCGGAAACGGCATGGGCTGGATGGTGCGTTCGTTGTGGAGTACTCGGGCAACCTCGGGAGGGCGCATGACTTCGGGACGATTCTGGAGGCGGCGCGCCTACTTGAAGAGCTCGAAGAGCGGGAAGAGCGGGGGGAGATGGGGGTCAGGTTCCTCTTCGTGGGAAGCGGTCCCGGTGAGGGCATGCTCCGCGGTGAGGTGGCGCGGATGGGATTGTCCTCCATACTCTTCCTCCCGCCTCAGCCGGTGGGATTGCTCTCGGAGAGTCTCGGTGCCGGTGATCTGCATCTGGTGACGATGAAGTCGGAAATGGTAGGACTGGTGGTGCCGAGCAAGTTCTACGGGGTGATGGCCGCTGGGCGCCCTTGTCTCTTTGTGGGGCCTGAAGGCTCGGAGGTGGCCCTCGTGATCCGTGAGCAAGGGGTGGGCGAGGTGATCGCTCCGGGGGATGCCCAAGGGCTCGTCATGGCGATCCTGAGGTATCGCGGGGCTCCGGAAGTGATGGAGCAGGCGGGGGGGAGGGGCCGGCTCTTTCTGAAAGAGGTGGATTCTCTCGGGCTGTTCCTGAAATGCGCCGCCGACTTGGTTGAATCGCCTTGATCTCAAGGGGTTGGTGGGCAGACTATTAAATAGCCGATGGTTCATGACAATCAATCCAGTCTGCCTGCAGAGAGGCACGGTGAGAGGAAGTCGAATTCTCCCGATAGCCGCAAAACAAGCCGGGTGAGAGGAAGCAAGAGGAAGTCGTATTTCGCGCTGTATGCGGGATTCCTCGATGTGCTGCTCTGGTTGGGGCTCTATTTCAGTCTGACGCAGATCACGGGTGACTATAACATCGTCTCCCCCGCGTCGATCCTGCTTCCGCTCGGCGTGCTGATGGTATCGATCGCGCTGGTGGGAGGGTATCGATTCCGCACGGACTTTGCCTCCCTGCGCTATGCCAGCGAACACCTGATCGCGATGACCTGCGGGTATTTTGTCGCTGCCTTCGCTCTCTATGTGGTGGCCTCCTTCGGCCCCGCGGCCACATCGAGTAGGGCGATCTTCTCGCTCTCGGTGGTTGCCTTTGCAGTCGTCACCCTGGTGGTAAGACGGATCTTCTGGTTCTCTACGGTGGATTGGCGTGACAAGGGGAAAATCCTCGCCATCGTGGACAAGGATCTGGGGCCTGTCTTTTACAGGGATTATCTCGCCAGCAATCAGCGCCAACAGGTCGAGTATCTTGCGGCTGATCTTTCCATGCTGGGCAGTCGTCTGGCCGGTGAGGATTCACCCCTGCTGAAATCCAATGCGGACCATCTTCTGACGCAACTCCGGGGCAATCATGTGCATGCCTTTGAGTCGATCGTTGTGGCTTCGCGCTTCTCCCACTTGGACCATCGGATACTGGAGAAACTTGGACAAATTCAGTTCGAGCTGATGCCGGTGTACCTCATGGAAACCTTTTACGAGAACTACTGGCAGAAAGTGCCGGTCAATCTGATCGGCCCTACATGGCCGCTGGAGACGGAGTTCACCCTGGTGAATCACTCAGTATACTCCACGGTCAAGAGGTGCGTGGATTTCCTGATCGCCCTGACGGCATTGATCATCATTTCGCCGATCCTGTTGCTGGTGATGCTGGTGATCCTAATTCTCGACGGTAGGCCGGTGATTTACTCTCAGCCACGGACCGGCATTCATGGTGTGCCTTTCACGCTCTACAAGTTCCGCTCGATGAAGGTCGGAAGCGACAAGGGTGACGGCTACACTCGGGAAGGTGACAGTAGGGTATCGCGTCTCGGCTCCTTCCTGAGAAAGTCCCGTCTGGATGAGCTTCCCCAGCTCTGGAATGTACTCAAGGGTGACATGAGCCTGATCGGCCCGCGCGCCGAGTGGGTGAGGTTGGTCGCCGACTACGAACGTCAGATCCCGCACTATCACTATCGTCATCTGGTTAGTCCCGGCATCACCGGATGGGCTCAGGTGAACTATCCCTACGGCGCCTCGCTGGAGGATACCGTGCAGAAATTCTCCTACGATCTCTACTACATCAGGAATTTCTCACTGCGTCTGGATGCAGAGGTCATCCTCAAGACCCTTCATACAATGCTCTTCGGCAAGGGGAGGTAGGGAGAGGGGAAAGGCTGAAGGATCCCGCGGAGCGGGAGGGGATAGGGGATCGGTAATGGGTAATTGGGGAAGAGGAGGCTGAAGGCGAAAATGGGGAGTCGAGCGTCGAGAGGTCGAGGGACGAGAGCCGGAAGTGAGGCTAATAGGCTGAAGGCTGTTAGGCTGTTAGGCTGTTAGGCTGTTAGGCTGTTAGGCTGTTAGGTGGAGGGAAATCAGAAGGCAGCAATCAGCAATCATCAATCGGGAGCCAAGACGAGAATACGTAGGCGTGGGAACGCCTCGGATAGACTACCGAAGGTAGCCCTGAAAGGGTAAGCTGAGCGGGAGCGAACGAATCAAACGAGGGTCGAGCGTCGAGGTGAGTCCAATAGTCCAATAGTCCAATAGTCCGTGAGGGAATGGCTGAAGGCTGTTAGGTGGAGGGGAGGTGAAAAGAATCAGATCCTGCAGGGCTTGATTCCTTGCCCGGTGAGGGGGAGAATGTGGGATGGATAGTTCACGGCAGAGTCATGCATCTCTCTCTTCGGGAATCGTGCTCTCCGTGCTGCTGGTAGCGGCCTGCTGGATCGCGACGATCCGTATCATCTGGAATGATTGGGTGGTTGATCCCCAGTACAGTTACGGGATGCTGGTCCCATTGCTGAGTGTCGGCTTGCTGATGAAGCGCTGGGAGGATCGCCCCGCGCCGACGAGGCTCTCCCGCGGAGGACGTGCTGCAGGAATAATTTTCCTGATGGCGGGGGCGCTTCTTCTGGCTCTGGTGATCCCTCTGGCCGAAGGGAATCCTGACTGGAGGCCTCTGGGGTTGGCGGCCTCGCTTGCATCGGTGATGGTGACGCTGTCCGTGGCCTTCGAGTTGGGCGGGCGTGCCTGGCTTAGGCATTTTTTGTTTCCGATCGCCTTCTTTCTCATCGCTGTGCCGTGGCCCAGAAACTTCGAGCAGTCGTTGATGTCCCTGCTGATGTCATGGAACACATCGGCAACGATTGAGATTCTTCATTGGTCAGGCTGTGAGGCGATCAGGCAGGGCAATCTGATTCTCCTGCCCACCGGGGTACTGGGGGTCGAGGAGGCCTGCAGCGGGATCCGATCCCTGCAGAGCGGTCTGATGGTGGCGCTCTTCTTCGGCGAGGTTTTCCGGCTTCATCCGATCCGGCGCTTGTTGCTTCTTGTCGTGGCCCTGTTTGCGGCTCTTGCGGGCAATATCGTGAGAAGTTCCCTGCTAGCTGTTGTGGCTTCCCGTCAGGGAATCGGTGCCGTGTCGACATGGCATGACTCCGCGGGCCTGATTGTTCTGCTGATGACGGTCTCCGCAGTGTTTGCCTGTGCGCTGCGCTGGAAGCGCAAGCTATCCGGGGGGTCCGCCATGAATGGCTCCAAGAATCCCGCCACCGCAGTCTCCCGCAAGTCCGGCGCAGGCGCTCTCTGGAAACCTTCCCTGTGGATCCTGGCGCCGGTTCTCTCGATCCTAGTCGGATCGATGATGGCAACCGAGTTGTGGTTTCGGATCCATGACCTGCCGTCAGGCAGAGGCTGGGGATGGGAGGTCGCCCGGCGCGTCGGGGTGGCGGGTGTCTCCGATGTCCCGATCGCTCCAAGGACGCTGCGCATGTTATTCTACCCGGATGGTTTTTCCGAGAAATGGATGGGAGCCTCCGGGGAGGTGGGACAGGCATTCTATCTCGAGTGGCCCCCGGGTCGGACGGCTCTGCAGTCCGTCCAGATGCACAGCCCCGAAGTCTGCCTTTCCAACATGGGTATGCATCTGGAACGTCAGCTAGGGGATACGGAGTTCGGTACGCCGGCAGAGAGGATCGGATTGCATGGCTGGCTTTTCTCACAGCAAGGCTGGCCGGTGTATGTCTTTCACTCGATCATGGAGCAAGGAAAAGTGGGGGGTGTTTCCATGATTCGTGACCAGTCGCTGAAGGGTCGCGTCAGGAATGTGATGATGGGGACGCGTAACAGGGGCCAGAGGATGGTAGAGGTGGCTTTCTGGAACCTTCCCTCCGAGGCCGCCGCCCGCGATGCCCTGAAGCGGTATTTCCAAGAGACATTGACGGTGAGTCCGCCAGTGTCTCCGCTAAGGGACTAAGTCATGAACAAGATGAACGATCAACAGATTCCGGATGGCGATCATGGGGAGTTGCCCGATTACTCCGAGGAGAGCAGGGACTCCAAGTTACCCTCGGTGCCGTGGTTTGCGGATCCGAAGAAACGCCGCTGGATAATAAGGGTTGGCGCTCTCCTGCTCCTGATTCTCCTGTCTCACCCTCTCTACCGCGCGGCAAAGGAATGGCGATCCGGGGTGCTTCTCCGTAAGTCCGGGAGTGCCTTCGCCATCGGGGATGCCTCACTTGCCCTCAACCTTCTCAAACAATCCCTTGCCCTCTCTCCCGGGAGTCCTCGGGTCCAGCATGCCGTTGAGCTCTACAATGCCCGCTCCGGTGACCAGGCCTCGTTGAACAAACTTCTCGATCGCATGCATTCGGGTACCTCGGATCCTGATGAACTCCTCGGGATCGCCGAGTTAGAGATCGCCGCGGCACATCCCGATCAGGTGAACGAGGCTCTGGGTGCCCTGCCCTCCAAGCTGAGTGATGAACAGTCCCTTCGACGCACTCTTGCCTTGGCGTCGCTAATGGCTCAGAGCGGGGACTTCGCCAAGGCTGCCGAGAGCTGTCTTGCCAAGGCGCCCTCCTTTTCACCTGAGAGTGCTTCACACCTCAGGGTGCAGGCCGCGCTCTATCTTCTTGCGACCAAGAGTCCGGATGGCGCGAAAAGTGCCGTGGAGTTACTGCTGCAGGTGATGAAAAGCAGGCAAAGGATCTCCCTCTCAGCTTGGCGGTTGCTTGCGAAGATCGCGCTGACGCCACCTCAGGGATCCACGGGTTCTCTCACGCCGGACGAGATCTCTTCGCTGATCAAGTCGCTTGATACATTATCCGCTCACACGGTATTCGATTCCCTGACTGCAGCGGATCTGGAGATCCTTATGGATCCCAAGGGTAACGAGAAAGTCGTGAAGCGACTGAAGGTATTCTACAGTAAGGCCTCCCGAGTCGAGTCGCTTGAATTTGCACGGTGGCTCCATGAGAGGGGCTTCCAAAAAGATGTTGTGGAAATTGCCGGTTCCGAGCGTCCGCTCAAGGACACGGATTGGCTTCTCGTTACCTTGGATGCGGAGACATCCCTTGGAAATTGGAATGAGGTTTACAGAATGCTTGATTCGCCTGCGGGAGCCGGTATTCCCGATGCCGTCAGGCATCTCTTCTTAGCTCGTGTGGCTCTGATGAATGGTAATCAGAGTGGCGCCGAGGAGGAGTGGAGGAATGTCGGGGGAGCCCTTCACCTTGAAAAGCCAGAGACTCTGGCCTACATCGCGGGATACGAGGAACAGATCGGGGCCTTCGAACGGGCGGCGCGCACTTACCGTGAAATGGCTGATCGCGGGGGGGCAACGAAAATCCCCGGACTGATCGGCCTGATCCGCTGTCAGCCGCGAAATACCCCGGCCGTCCAACTCATCCCGATATACGAGGAGCTTGTGTCGGCGGCTCCCGCTATGACAGATGCCCAGAGTGATCTGGCCTATCTGAAGTTGCTGATCTCCGATGATGTTGAGGGGGCTTCGAGGACTGCGGAAAAGCTTGTGGAGGTGCAGCCCAATAATATGGCAAGAATCAGTACCGCTGCGTTAGGCAGACTCAGGACTGGAAATCCGAAGGGTGCCCTTGATCTCTACAAGGGCAAGGTGATTGATTGGGCCTCCATCCCCGATCCCTGGAAGGGAGTTTATGTGGCGGTATTGAGGGCTAATGATGATTCCGCGGGGGCGGCAAGGCTCTTTGCCTCATTCGATCAGAAAAATCTGAGGCCAGAAGAAGCGGCGCTCATCACTTCGCCAGCTCAGAAAAAGAATTCCGGACCGTAATCCCACGTTGCGGGCACTGGGGTCGCTTACTCTAGGAAGTGGGTGAAGCTCGTGGTAGGTTCGCGTTTCGTGCGGAGTGTGTTTTCGATTTTTGAAGAATCCTCGTAACCCAGTGCCATGCCGCAGACGAGCATCTGCTGTTCGCGAATCTCTAGATGCCGCGCAATGATGCGGTGGTATTTGCAGAAGGCCGCCTGGGGGCAGGTATCGAGGCCTCGGGAGTGCGCGGCCAGCATGACGTTTTGTAAGAACATGCCGTAGTCGAGCCAGCTGCCCTGTCCCATGATCCGATCGATGGTAAAGAAGAGTCCGACCGGAGCGCCGAAGAAGGAGTAATTGCGCGCAAACTGTTGATCCATGCGCTCACGCTCTCCCTTCGCAATCCCGAGTAGTCCGTAGAGATCGTAGCCAACCTTGCGCCTCCGATCGATATAGGGGGCCACCCACTTCTCCGGATAGTAGGAGTATTCCTGCACATGCTGCGCATCGCGCACGGGATTCAGTGCGGTCTCGATGAGTTCCTTGGAGAGGGATTCCTTCTTCTCCCCACTCACGACGATCACTTGCCAAGGCTGCGTATTCGTCCCGGAGGGGGCGCGGGCAGCAACATCCAGGATCTCCAGGATGGTTTCCTTGGACACGGGAGTCGGTAGAAATCCCCTCACCGAGCGCCTGCCGCGGATCACCTCATCAACGATCCTGGTGATTTCCATCTGAGAATGTAAATCGCCCATCGGTTTCTCTCTGTTTTCGTTTTAGCCTTTCGCCTTCATCCTTTTATCTTTTCTCCTCACGGTTCCGGATAAGCCTCGATGAACTTGGCGTACCACAAGGCGGAGGGGGTGGGGATTCGGTTGTGGGTCTTCTTGTCGTAGGAGAAGAGGCCGAACTGCGCGTGATTCCAACCTTCGGTCCACTCGTAGTTGTCGACGAGGGTCCATGGGAAATATCCCCGGACATCAACTCCCTCGTTGATCGCGCGGCGCATCTGCGCGATGTGTTCGCGGAAGTAACGGATCGATTTCTGGCCGCTCTGGGTGCCGATGCCGTTCTCGGAGATGACGATCGGCTTGTGGTAGCGCCCGTCGATATCCTTGAGGATGTGATAGAGCCCCGTGGGGACGATCTCCCATCCGAGCTGGGTGTATCCGGAGTTATGCTCTCCGCTGGGTCGGAAGATGAAGCGAATCGCGCTGGCCTGCTGCGAGTAGTAGTAGTTCACCCCGATCAGGTCGCAGGTGTCGGCCACCATGTCGAGTTGGTCGAAGTTCTGGTGCTGCATGAGGTTGTAGACGGAGCGCGTGGGATCGAGGAAGCGGGCCTTATTCCAGTGGGGCAGGGAATAGATGCCCATGATCAGGGCGTCAGATCGCTCTTCCCTGACGATCCCGGCGGCGTCGCGGAACATGTCCGCGGAGACGCGCATCGCCTTTTTGTAGGAACCGGGACGCATCAGCAGTCCGGGAGGCCAGTGAGCGGCCAGCCATCCGAGTTGAAGGGCCCCGTTGGGCTCGTTCTGCGGAATGTAGATCCGGACATCCCCCTTGGTGGCCTTCACGACGCGCCGAACGTGGGCCTGCCAGGCGGTGCGGACGTCGGGGTTGAGGAAGTTGGCCTTGGACTTGTCCTTGGGACAGAGCCAGTCGGGGAAGGTGAAGTGCCAGAGGGTGATGAGCGGCTCGATCCCGGCCTCACGGCACTTGCGCGCCATCCCGCCATACTGGCGAAGGGCCGCCTCGTTGATGACCCCCTTACGCGGCTCGATCCGTGCCCATTCGACGCCGAAGCGGAAATGATTCACTCCCAGTTTCCGGAGGGCGGCCAGATCCTTGTCGAATTCGCTCCAGGAAAAGACTCCCTCATCACCGCGTGGTGGTGCCCCTCCCTCATCGGCAAAGCAGTCCCAATCTGTCCTGTAATACCACTTGGAACCCGGGGCGCATCCCCGGTCCTCATTCTGGAACGATGCGGTGGAGGTGCCCCACCAGAATGGCTCCTTAGGGAGCTTCCCGAGAACAATCGCCTTGGCCGGAGGCCGGTAGTGAGGAACGGGCGAGATGCATCCGCTGAAGGCAAGGGTGAGCAGAGGGAGCAGGAAAAACGGTAACTTTATCCGTAAGGTTGCTTGATGCATGGGACAAGCCCTAGTAGCAAGGGTTCAATCGATCAATCATGAAGCGTTCGTTTTTCCTTTCTGCGGCGGCCTGCCTGCTCCTGATACAGCCGCTCGGAGCCATCGATCTGCCCAACGGCCGTCTGGCACCCGACACCCTCATCCTGAACGATGGCAGCGAGCTCCACGGCCTAATCCTGAAGAACGACGCCAAGGGGGTGATTCTCCAACAGAGCATGGGCGAGGTGACGATCCCCAAGGCAAGGATCCGCCGAATCATGGACGAGGGAGATGCCTTAGTCTACTTCGCCGACATCGCCGATCCGGGCAAGCTTCCCCCATGGCGGATGATCGTTCAGGACCTTCGCACCGATGACAATATCCGGTCCTTCATGCAGGTGCCCGCGACGACAATCGACAATGGCCGTCTGCGCAACATTCCCTACCTCTCCTTCCGGGTGAACAAGCGCTCCGAGCTGAATGTGTACGGCAATCCTGAGGATCCGGTGTGCGTGGAGTTCGGTGTCTACGGCAAGGGGCTCGCGCTGAAGCGCTTCAAGAATGTCGCTAGGGACTATCTGGCCGGTATCCTGACTTCCCGGGAGGAGATTTCCGCACTGTATGGGATCAGTGATCGCGGCGGTATCAGGAAAGTCGGAAAGTTCACCTTCGAGGTGGCCCCTCAGGATGCACCCGATTCCTACGGGGGATGGTGGATCTCGATCTATGATGCAAAACGCCTCGACCGTGCCCGTGTCTCCGATGACGAGTATCGCAGGAACACGCTCCCCTTCCATGTGGTCAATGACTCCAGAGGTGAGCTGAGGGAGGATCGCCACAAGAATTTCGAAAAATTCCTCTCCGGTGGCACGCAGTCCTGGTCGGAAATGATTCCTGGTTTGAGGGGATTTTACCGCGACTCGATGGGTGACCTGAAGTTGCTCACCGCAAAGGCGACGGACAAGCTCAAGCAGTCCACCTCCGCCACCACCCCACGCCAATGACCAAGTTCATCCGTTCCTCGGCCCTCGCGGCCCTCCTGACGATCCTTCCCGGTTGCGTCCTCCATCCGCTCGGCCCGCTCGATAAGGCCCCGGAGAACCGCGCGGAAAAGCTCAAGGGTTACGCCCCCTTCGCCTGGGGCATCTCCACCAGCAGTCTCCAGTACGAGAACAAGGCGGAGAAGCCCGGTGAGAAGAACTACTATCTCCGTGACTGGGATCTTCTCGTCCAGCAGAAGAAAGCTCCGGTGGTCGGCAATGCCCTCTACACTTGGAGTGACTTCGACAAGGATCTTGCCGCGCTGAAGAAGATCGGTGTGACTCACTATCGATTTAGCATCGAGTGGGCCCGCGTTGAGCCGCAGCCCGGTCAGTACAATGAGAAAGCGATCCAAGGTTATGTCCGTATGTGCCGCAAGCTGAAGGAGGCGGGGATTGAGCCGGTGGTCACCCTCTGGCACTTCACCTTCCCTGCATGGCTCACCGACCCCAAAGATAGCTCCAAGACCAATTGGCTTCATCCGTTGGCCCGGGAACGCTGGAACCTCTACGTGAAAAAGGTGGTCGTGGCGACGGCCCCTTACGCCACCTACTATGCACCGGAGAACGAGCCGAACGGGCAGGTTCTTACCGCCTACATCATAGGTCTCTGGCCTCCCTGCCACATCTTCGATTTCAAGGGCTACGAAGCCGCTACGATCGCCAGCGCGGAGATGTTCCGCGATGCGGCGGCACGGATCAAGAAAGTGAAGCCCTCGGCCAAGGTTCTGAGCGTTGAGGCGCTCCCTTGGTGGACACCCGCCCCACTCGATCCTGGCGGTCTGCTCTACAATACGGTCATGCACTCCAATTTTGACCACCTCGACCGGATCTACGATGTCTGTGACATCATCGGATTTAACTATTACTACAGTCAGATGGCCGGTCCCCTGAGTCTTCTTTCCGAGGGGATGAAGCACGGCCCCAACTTCACGATGATGGGATGGCGCATTGATCCGAATAGCCTCGGTAAGCAGATCCGCTATGTCGGCAAACGCTATGACAAGCCGATGATGATTACCGAGAACGGCATCGCTACAAAAAACGAGGAGAAGCGTCTTTCTTACCTGCGCGATCACATCGCCCAGATCAGAAAGACCATGGACGAGGGATATGACGTGAAGGGGTACTTTGTCTGGTCGCTGGCCGACAACTACGAGTGGCACTACGGCTATCTTCCGAAATTCGGGCTCTCCACCATGGATCCGAAGACCAAAGAGAGAGTTCTCAAGCCCTCGGCCTACTATTACAGGGATGTGATCCGTAGATCCAATCGCGATCAGAAGGTGACTCCGGAGCCTGTAGGAAAACCTAATGGATCGAATGGGGCGAATAGGTCGAAGGCGGGTCAGTAGCTTTTACTTAGGTTTCAAGTTTCCGCTTTCTTCCATCTCTTTCCATGAAGGTCGCTGTCTTCAATACCAAGCGCTACGAGCGCCCGGTTCTGGAGAAGTCTGCCGATGGGTTCCCCATTGAGTTCACTTTCCTTGAGCCGCGACTTGATATCCAAACCGCTCTGCTGGCTGAGGGTTACGAGGCTGTCCTGATTTTTGTGAATGATGTGGCGAACAGGAGCGTCCTTGAACAACTTGCGGCCGGAGGAACGCGCTTCTTGCTAACCCGCAGCGCAGGATTCAACCAGATCGACCGTGAGGCGGCACGCGAGTTAGGGATCGCTCTAGCCTATGTGCCTGCCTACTCCCCCAATGCCGTGGCGGAATTCACGATCGGGCTGATTCTGACTCTGGGTCGCCATATCCATGAGGGGCATAACCGGGTGAGGCGTGCCGATTTCAACCTGGAGGGACTTTGCGGTTTCGAACTGCGTGACATGACCGTCGGAGTCTGCGGTACCGGCCGTATCGGTACCGAGGTGGTGAAGCTACTGAGTGGCTTCGGGTGCAAGATCCTCGCCTATGACGAAGAACCGAACGAGCGGGTAATGCTACTGGCCTCGTATGTGGATACACGGGAAGAGCTCTTCCGCTATTCTGATATTCTGACGCTGCATGTGCCTCTGATGCCTTCCACATACCACCTCATTGATGAGGTGGCACTGAAGCTGATGAAGGATGGAGTTTTCCTTATCAACACAAGCCGTGGCGCCCTACTCGATACCCCCGCCGTGGTGGAGGGACTCAAGAGCCGTAAGGTTGGATTCCTGGCCATCGATGTCTACGAGGAGGAGGCCAGTCTGTTCTTCGAGGATCACTCCTCTGACATTATCAGTGACGACACCTTTGCTAGGTTGCTGACCTTTCCCAATGTCATCGTGACAGGCCATCAGGCCTTTCTGACGATGCATGCCCTACGCAATATCGCGGAGACAACCATGCAAAGCCTGGATGAGTTTGCGAAGGGATTGCCCTGCACGCATGCTGTGCCGGCCCCATGAGTAGGTGTCTGATCGCATTGATTTTCTCAGCTCTTTTTGTGCTGAGTACGGGTTGCTCCCGACATCGCGAGCGTCCTGATCTTATTTTCATCAATGGGGCTGAACCTGAGACACTCGACCCGGCGTTGATAACCGGACAACCCGAGGGGCGAATCGTTCATGCGCTCTTCGAGGGATTGCTCCGCTTCGACTGCAAGGGGGTCGCCGGTCCTGGGGTTGCATCTACTTGGGAGATTTCTCCTGATCATTGTGTCTACACCTTTCACTTGCGCCCCGATGCCAGATGGAGTGACGGGAAGGGCGTGACGGCACACGACTTTGTCGACTCATGGCGCAGGACGCTCGATCCCGCAACCGCATCCGCCTACAG
This sequence comes from Verrucomicrobiota bacterium, assembly GCA_021413925.1. Taxonomy (NCBI): domain Bacteria; kingdom Pseudomonadati; phylum Verrucomicrobiota; species Verrucomicrobiota bacterium. The sequence goes on along the minus strand of JAIOPL010000020.1, from coordinate 5,734 downwards.
CTATCAGCTTTTTTCGGTGAAGGGTGCCGAGGATTATGCGAATACTCCCGTGGGCAAGACACCTGACTTCAAGTCGGTCGGCGTAAGGGCCCTTGATGACGCGACGCTCCGTGTAGAGCTGAAACAACCGGTCCCCTATTTTCTGGATCTCTGCGCCTTTCCGACGCTCTATCCTGTGCGGACTGATCTGATTGCCAAGTACGGGGATGACTGGGTGAAGCCTGGGAAGCTTGTCGGGAATGGAGCTTTCGTTCTGGAGGATTGGAGGATCAATGACGTTATCCATCTGACAAGAAACCCGCTCTACTGGGATGCGCAAAACGTCCGCCTGCGCACTGTGGAGGTGCTGCCGATAAGCCAGGCGAATGTCGCCTACAACTTCTATGCCGCCGGTCAGGCCGATCTGATAATGGACAAGGGACTGGCTCCGCCCTCGTTCCTGGATGCGCTCAAGACACGGCCCGATTTCCATGCAGCACCGTTCCTCGGCACCTTTTTCCTCAGGTTCAATTGCGCCAAGGGTCCTTTTACCGATGTGCGCGTGCGCAAGGCCTTCGACATGGCCCTCGATCGCAAACGCATCACCACCAAGATCACGAGGGCGGGGGAGACTGATGCGCTGAGCTTCGTGCCTCCTGGTATTAACGGATACACGGCTCCAGAGGGACTTCCCGAAAATCAGGAAGAAGCCCGTCGTTTACTCGCAGAGGCGGGGTATCCCGACGGCAAGGGGTTTCCGCTGACGACCTATCTCTACAGTGAGGGGGAGTTGAACGAGGGAGTGGCGATCGAGCTTCAGTCGATGTGGAAAGAGCGCCTGGGAGTCACTGTGCAGCTCGCCAGACAGGAGTGGAAAGTCTATCTGAACTCGCTTGGTTCGCTGGATTTCGGGATCGCTCGCTCAAGCTGGGTGGGGGATTACCCGGATCCAAACACCTTCCTGGATCTCTTCCTCTCCGAGAGCGGCAACAACCGCACGGGATGGAAGAATGCCGACTATGACCGTATGATCCATGCTGCTGCTGCCGAGACGGATCCCGGCAAGAGATTCGGTGTCATGCGCCGTGCGGAGGAATTGCTAGTAAGGGATCAGGTGCCGATATCGCCCCTTTTCTTCTATGTCGGGATTCAGCTATACGATGGCAATCGACTGGGTGGGATCGAACCCAATATCTTAGATGAACATCCGATTCGTGAGATCTTACGCAAAGATCACCCTGCAAAATGAAAAAACAACGATTCGCGATCAGAGACTGCACGGCTCTTATCACCGGAGCTACGGCTGGACTTGGAGCCGAGTTTGCCCGTCAGCTTGCGCCTGTCGCCTCGCGCCTGATCCTTGTGGGGAGACGCGAAGAACGCCTTTACTCGCTTTCAGATGCACTGAAGATTTTGCATCCCAATCTGAGAATCGATTGCTTCAAAGCGGATCTTTCCCAATCCACGGAGCGCGAGCGTCTGACGGCATGGATCATCCGTGAGGAAATTCCGCTTAACTTCCTGATTAATAATGCCGGCCTAGGTGAACTTGGCCCCTTTGACAGCGCCGACTGGGAGCGTCTTGCCCCTCTTCTGGAAGTGAATGTCACTGCGCTGACCCATCTGACCCACCTTCTTCTGCCGATGCTCCGATCGCAGAGTCCCTCGGGAATCCTGAATGTCAGCTCCGTGGCAGGATTCTATCCGCTCCCTGAGATGGCCGTCTATGCAGCCACCAAGGCCTATGTGACAAGCTTCAGTGAGGCTCTCCGTATGGAGCTTGCCCCGGAAGGGATAACTGTCACTGCACTCTGTCCCGGGCCTGTGCCCACGGAGTTTTTCGAGGTCGCCACCCGTAATGGTCAGACCATCCGCGCTATGGATCGCACCCATCCAGCACTCGCGACTCCTGCGAAACTGGTTGTTCGTGCTGCTCTGCGGGGAATTGAGCGGAATAAACCCGGAGTCATTCCTAATCCGCTGCTGGCATTGCTGGTCCGCGGAAGCCGTCTTCTCCCGTTTCCCGTGATCCGTGAATCCATCCGCTTGGGTGCTGGCCCTCAGAGACCTAAATAACATCCTTCTTTGCTCGATGTTGACGATACGGGGTATATCGACGAAAGTTCCCTTGTGAAAAATTTCACAAGATGGTCTTCCAAAGAAATTGACCCGCGATCCAATGCCGCCTTTGCGGAGGCTATCGAGCTGATTGGTCCCGATCTTTACTCTGTCGAGGAGAGGATCCATGAGCAATCTAAGGCTGTGGATGCGGGCATTGAGCATTATTTCGAGTATGCCATCGGCGGAAGTGGCAAACGTCTGCGTCCTGCCCTCGCTCTTCTCGCAGGAGGGGCCACCGGACGGATTGTCTCCGATCATGTCGATCTGGCGGTGATCGTGGAACTGATCCACATCGCGAGTCTTGTCCATGACGATATCATGGATGGAGCCGATCGTCGCCGTGACCGACCGACCCTTAATGCCAAGTGGGGAAACTCCCTCACGGTTCTGGTTGGGGATGTGCTGTTCGCTCATGCTCTCCGGCTTTCCACTAAGTTTTCAAACTCCGATATTTCCCGACGGATCGCCGATGCGGCCGCCGATGTCTGCACGGGAGAGATCCTTCAGACTCAGCGTCGTTTCGACCTGAATATACCGCTTTCCGAGTACTACAGGATGGTCCAGATGAAGACCGGCGCACTGTTTGCCGTCTCCTGCGAGCTCGGAGCTTTCTTGAGTGGTGCTTCTCCTTCCGTGATCAGTGCCCTCAAGAATTACGGCAACAAGATCGGAATCGCCTATCAGGTACTCGATGACTGCATCGACCTGGTCGGAGACGAGGAGATGATCGGCAAGACGCTTGGAACAGACATTGCCTGTGGCAAGTTCACACTGCCTGTTCTGCTGCTCCTTCAGAACTCCTCTGCCAAGGAGCGGGATGAGCTTCAGTCCATGCTTCTCTCCGAAGAGGGGATCTCACCTTCACGGCTTGTCGAACTGGTTACCTCCCGTGGTGCCTTGCCTGCCGCTGTGAAGGCCGCTCGTAGCCTGGTGGACGAGGCTGATGCCGAACTGGAAAAGGTGCAGGAAAACCGCCATGCGGCCGCGCTCCATTCCATGACCGAGTATCTGCGAGGAGTTCTCGATTCCCTTTCCTAGAGCATCTTAAGAAGAGATGCGGGTCTCTCTGGGATTGCTGCCTGAGTAAGGTGATGAATCTGGAACTCAGGAACTCAGGAAGAGAGAAACGAAATAAAAGATTCCATCAGTCGGAGCAGCAAACTTCCGATTGATCCTCTTTCATGGGGATCATGGTTTGAATTCGACTCATGTTTTTTCATGAGTTCATGAGTTCCAGATTTACTCTTCCATTCTCCGCATATCTTTGCGGGGATTATTTTTAAAGCCGTTCGCGTGAGTGTCCCTTGCGAATTGCGAGGAGTGGCCTAGTTTCTTTCATGATTTCTTCATGCTTCGGGGACATTCCCCGTGCCGAGAGGCCGCGAGAACGGCTTTTCAGTCATGGTGCCGCCGTCCTAACCGATGCGGAGTTGTTGGCCCTGTTCCTGAGGACGGGGAAGGTCGGATTGGATGTCCTTTCTCTGGCCAGATCACTGCTAACCGAATGGGGCAGTCTGAGGCGGCTAGCCGGATGTTCAGTCGAGGAGCTTTCCTCATTACCCGGCATGGGACCCGCAAAGGCTGCCGAACTCAAAGCCGCCTTTGAGATGGGACGCAGGATGGCCCGTCCCGAGTTGGAGAGACAGCGCGTTGATCGTGCCGGAGTGATCTATGAACTGCTGGCTGGGGAGTTGCAGACTCTTCCCTACGAGTCGCTGCGGATCCTTCTGCTTGATACGCGTCATGGTCTACTTGAGGAAAAGGAGGTCTCCCGTGGAAGTCTCAACGAAAGCATTGCGCATCCGCGGGAGATCTTCCGCCCGGCAATTGCCAAGGGGGCCTATGCGATCGCCGTCGCGCATAATCATCCCTCGGGAGATCCTCAGCCGAGTGAGGCAGACCGTCGCCTGACCCGCAGACTTACTGAAGCCGGTGCCCTCTTGCAAATCCCGCTGGTTGACCATGTGATCATCGGTGCAATGAGGGGTGAGCAATCCCCGTATTTCAGCTTCCGTGAGGCTGGACTGATTTAGGAGATGGGAGATGGGAGATGGGGAAAGGCGAAAGGATGAAGGCTAAAGGCGAAAACGGTTGAAGGGTTGAAGGGTTGAAGGGTTGAAGGGTTGAAGGGTTGAAGGGTTGAAGGGTTGAAGGGTTGAAGGGTTGAAGGGTTGAAGGGTTGAAGGGTTGAAGGGTTGAAGGGTTGAAGGGTTGAACCAAGCCGGTGGGAACCGGCGCGGTAGAATGCCGAAGGCATCCCGTCAGGGCGGCACGGCTTGCCGGGTGGCAAGTGCCGTCAAGGGTTGAAGGGGGCGCAAGTAGATAGGGATATAGGCTGATCCTTGGCATCGACTCTCGACTTCCCAGCGTCGGTTTCTCCAGTGCCGTTTCGTCCTTCATAAATCATCCTTCATCATTCATAATTTCCCTAATGCCGCTGATCCATCCATCCGCCTTTGTCGATCCCGCTGCCCAACTTGCCGCCGATGTAGAGGTTGGGCCGGGGGCCATCATTGAGTCGGGGGCCGTGATCGGTGAAGGGTGTCGGATCCAGGCTCATGCTGTGATCACGGGACATGTCAGGATGGGTGTTCGTAATACCATAGGGTACGGAGCCATCTTGGGTGCCGATCCGCAGGATTATGATTTCAAGCCTGGCACCAAGAGTGAGGTGCTCATCGGTGATGACAATATCATCCGTGAATACGTGACGATCCATCGCGGTACCAAGGAGGGGAGCGTGACGCAGGTTGGGGACAAAAACTTCCTGATGGTCGGCGTCCATCTCGGTCACAATGCCTCGATCGGCAACCGGGTCATCATTGCCAATAACTGCCTGCTGGCCGGCTATGTCGAGGTGCAGGATGGTGCGGTACTCGGAGGAGGATCGGTCTTTCACCAGTTCCTGCGTGTGGGAAGGCTCTGTATGGTGAGGGGAGGGGAACGCTTTCCCAAAGACATTCCTCCCTTTGTTTCGGCCTATGGTACGAGCATGGTGGCCGGCATCAATGCCGTCGGACTGAAGCGTGCCGGATTCAGTTCCGAGAACAGGCTGGAGATCAAGAGGGCCTTCCGCCTGATCTACCACAACGGCCTGAATATCACTCAGGCTCTTGAAGAATCGAAGAATACGTCGTGGGGAACCGAGGCCCAGGAATTTCTCGATTTCATCGCCTCAGCCAAGAAGCGTGGAGTCTGCGCGGCAAAGCCCGTCAATGGTGGTTCTTCCTCCTCATCCGATAGTAAGTACGAGGAGGAGTGAAAATTAGAGAACGGCTAAAAGCTGTTTCAGATTATTTTTACGCATTCAAATAAAGAGAGAAAATGTCGCGCAGAGACGCAGAGGGTAAGTAAGAAAGCACTTCGGTCAGAGCCTTTGTCACCAACGGCCTCGTCACAATTCAGATAAGCACTTTTATCGTAAAACCTTTCTGCATGGCGATCCTGCTTGTATGGACTTTTTTTAAAGGTCCGTTGTCTCCGTCCTAAAAAACTCTGCGCCTTGTAGGTCTCGGAATATGGAGATTCAAGGAGTTATTCGCAAATGCCCGGAAGGGCAAGGTAGCGGCAGCCCGAGTCGCACAGCTCGGGCGCTGGCGCTAAGCCAGAGCTACCGGTTTGGGAAGAACTCCGT
>JAIOPL010000019.1 GCA_021413925.1 Verrucomicrobiota bacterium | reverse complement strand
ATGTCCAAGGTCTTCGAGACAGGGGAAAACCCTACAAATGCGCCATCGTCGCAGCCATGCGCAAGCTCCTCATCCACCTCCAATGCCTCATCAAAAAATCACAACTCGCCCCTTGCTAAAAACCACAGTTGCTCTGCGGGAAAACTCAGAACTAAAGACCGGTGGGGTAGGTTTCGTCGACTTCGCCCGTCGTCCATTCCACGGTGCGTTCCAGCGGTTCCACCGCCCTGGTCTCATCGTAGTGAAGAATGCAATCGAACTGATCGGGCAGCGTCGACCTAAAGTAGTGGCTCTGTCGCTCCGTCTCGGGACGGTAGATCACCCCGATGGCACGCTCCAGACGCGGGTTCCGTAGGATCTGCTCGACCTTCGAATCGGCGTGGCAATCGAGCCAGAAGTTGGGGATGCCTGTTTCGTGAAAGAATTGTTCGTAACTGTCCGGGAGCGCCGCCCTGACCCGCTTGCGCTCTGCTGGGCCATCCCAGTCGGAAGAAGCCGTGACCGTTCCGTGATGCGTCGTGAATCCAACCGAAAGCGCCTCTTCCTGGAAATGATCCCGGACAAGCTGTCCGATATTGAATTCCCCCCGTTGCTTCATCGAGGTGGCGGAGGCATTGCCAAGATGGGAATTGTGGGCCCAGACCACCACCTTCGCCCTGAGTCGGGTCTGCTTGAGATGGTGTATTAAGAGTAGCAGCGTCTGCATCATGTGCTTGTCGCGGAGATTCCACGAGGAGACATCGTGGCGGAACATCGTGCGGTAGTATTCCTCCGCGTCATGGACGAGACGTGCATTCTGATCGGCATCGAAGAAATCATCGGCTGCACGTATGCCGTCCCGCCCCAGATACGATTCTCTTCGGACTTGGAGTTCAGCGATCGCGGCCATTACCTGCTGCTTGCAGCTCTCGGACATTCCTGATCCGGCCAGGAGGCCGTAGCGCTGGGTGTCGCTGTCATAATGGTCGAAACATGAGTAATGCGAGGCCACCCGATTCGCTGCCGCCGGATCGATCTTTTTGAGGGAATCAATCACAGCCTTCATTGAGGCGTTCAGACTGTAAAGATCCAGACCGTAAAACCCCGTTGCGAATTTCCCGTCATGATGTCCCTTCCGATGGTCGTCATCGACAGATCCATTCCAGTTCCTAAGCCAACCTATAAAATCGAGGACATCGCTATTGCGCCACATCCATTGGGGGAACCGTTTAAATCCCCCGAGCGCATCGATGGCCTCCGGATCGCCTCCTGCTCCCTGCACGAAGCGGTTCACCCTGTAGGCATCGGGCCAGTCTCCCTCGATAGCGACCGCATTGAATCCGAGATCGCGAATCAGCCGTTTCGTGATCTCGGCGCGAACTTTGTAGAACTCATGGGTTCCGTGGGAGGCCTCCCCGAGAAGGACCACCCGCTTGTCCCGCGCCCGTTCAATCAGGTGATCAAAATCAGCAGGGCCGCCGGTGAGGGGAATTACCGATTTTCGAAGGATCTCAGTCTCAGTTTTCATGGATGGTGTGTGGTTAGAGAGCTCTCATGGTCAGCCTCTAGTAGCTGCTGCACTTCCTCATCGGAGGTTTGGGAGAAATCCTCATACCAACGTCCCACACCGCCGAAGTCTTCCGGAGTCAACACCGTGACCACGTCGTCTGCCACGCGACGGAGTGATAAGACCACCGAGTGAGGGGCTACGGGAGAAGCCACGATGATCTTCCTGACATGGCGCTGTTTCAGTGAGGCGATCGCCGCCTGCATGGTCGCTCCCGTGGCAATGCCGTCATCGACCAGAATGATTATCTTCTCGCTGGGGTCTAGTAGCCCGAGGTTTCCCCGGTAGGTTCTTTCACGGCGAACAAGTTCCGCCTCTTCCTTGCGCTCGACAGACTCGACGGCTTGGGGAGTGATTCCGAGAGCGGAAACAATGTCAGGATTGATCAGGCGGATTCCCCCCGTGGCGATGGCACCCATGGCCATCTCTTCGTGTCCTGGAACACCCAGCTTCCTCACCACCAGTACGTCGAGTGGGCAATGGAGCACTGAGGCGATCTCATGGGCCACCGGAACTCCTCCTCGTGGCAGTGCAAGGATGAGCACGTCTCTACGATCCTTGTAGCACGCCAGCTCCAGTGCCAGTAGTTGACCCGCCTCCTTTCTGTCGTGGAATCGCATCACCGGATCCTCCCTCCCGTGCTCATAGTCACGGGTTCATGGACGGCGAATTGTTTCAGAAACCAGTTGGCTGCGAGGACCTCAACCTGTTCGAGAGTTCCCGGTTCCACGAAGAGATGAGTCGCCCCCGGGATAATCGAGAGCTTCTTGCTGCATGAGAGCTTTGCCAAGGCCCGCCTATTGAGAACCTCCACCTCCGTGTCATTTCCTCCCACGATCAGAAGGGTGGGGGAGTTGACATCGGCGAGGGCGCTCCCGGCAAGATCGGGTCGCCCTCCTCGGGAGACCACAGCCGCTATCTCATCCTGCAGTTTTGCCGCGGCCACGAGTGCTGCTGCTGCGCCGGTGCTGGCCCCGAAGTAACCGAGGGGCAGCTCGCTGGTCACCGGTTGAGAGCGTATCCAGCGCGTTGCCATCACGAGTCGCTTGGCTAGCAGTTGAATATCGAAACGGAAATCTCGTGTTACGTTATCGACCCGCTCCTCCTCCGCGGTCAGGAGATCTAGGAGGAAGGTCCCGATGCCACGACTGACCAGATACCTGGCGACAGCCCTGTTGCGCAGACTGTGCCTACTGCTCCCGCTACCGTGGGCAAAGAGGACAACACCCCGCGCATGGGGAGGCATCTTCCAGTCGGCAAGCAGGTAAGTCTCGGGGCCCAAGATGGGGATATGAGCTTCCGTGTTGAATTCCTCTTCGCTGAAGAGGTCATTATGATTTTCCGTCATAAGGAGATCATCCTCCGGGCAGGATGAGCCTTCAATTGGTAGAAACGCTTAGTTCCCCATGAGGGCGAAGCAATAGCCTTAGTGACTTCCGATGAGCGTCATCAGCTCTTCAAGCGGCATTGCTTTCCCATAGAGATAGCCCTGGGCGTATTGGCAACCAAGAGCGCGGAGATGGTCTGCCTCAACCTGCTCCTCGACTCCCTCGGCGACGATTAGAAGACCGAGGTATTTCGCAATACCGACGATGGTTTCGAGTACGGCTTTCAACCTCGCATCGCCCGACTTGATGCCGCCGATCAACTCCCTCGGGATTTTCAGCTCATTGATCGGGAGTCGGGAGAGTCTCACTAGATTGCTGTAGCCGATACCGAAATCATCGACGGCGACATGGATGCCCGCTTGTTGCAGAATCGACAGGTTCTCCCTCACCGTACCGTTCGTCGGCATGAGTCCCTCCTCGAGGATCTCGAGGGTGAAGGAGTTGGGATTGGCGCCCCCCTTTGAGATCTGGGCAAGAATCTTCTCCGCATAACCCACGTTAGCCAGGATGCCGGGGGATATGTTGAATGAAAATCGGAAATCCTTTCTCTGGAGTAGCGGTTCGATCTGACCCCTGCTGGAGTCGAGGAAGTTGGAGATAACGGCTTCATCCATTAGGGAGAGGGAGGTTGTGCGGATTAGAGCATCCATGAATTCCGCCGCAGGCAGGACGGAGCCGTCCTTCTGACGGAATCGCAGCAATCCCTCCGCCCCGTGGATCTTGCCTGTTTCCAGGCTGACGATCGGCTGGAAGAGGAGAAAGAGACTCTTGGTTTTCACTCCCTCAATGATCTCGTTATCCAGCAGGCTGCGTCGTTTCAGCTCCTTGATGATGCGTTCATCCACCATGAAGATGCCTTCGTGTTTACCGAGTTTGACCTGTCTCATGGCCTCCTCGCACTGGGCGAGGATATTGGCCGTGGTCTCCCCGGGGATTCTGAGGATTACCCCGCCGATCGAGGCGTCGACTGTGATGTCGAGGTTCCTGAGATGGAAAGGCCGCCCAAAGCAGCTCTCAATCTTTTTCAGAAGAGCGGGCAACTCTTGTTCCAACCCGGCACGACGCAGAAGTAGGAAGAATTTGTCACCCCCGAGATTGCCGACCAGATCATTCAGTCCGCAGAGTGCGTTCAGCCTCCGCGCGGTCTCAACTAGGACCTGGTCGGCCAAGTTCGCCCCGTAGGTGGCATTGAGTTGCTTGAAGCTATCCAGATCAATCGAGAAGAAGGCCGTTTCGGGAGCTTGCGGATTGATCCCGGCAATGGCTTCCTCAACCTTCTCCAGAAGAAGTGTCCGTGAAGCCGCTCCGGTCAGTGGGTCGTGGGTGGCCAGGCGCCGGAGTTCCGCATTGAGCTGTGATTGCTGCTCCTCGGCCTGACGCCTCGCTATGCGGTTGATGGACTCCGCGATCGCCCTCTCGACAGCTCCGAGTAACCGTCCCGATATCCTATCCTTGAGCACGAAGTCGGTGGCACCTTTCTTGAAGAGCTCCACGGCCGTATCCTCACCGACCGCTCCCGTCACGACGATCGCCGGCACACCTGGACAGATCTCCTTGGCCATGACGATGGCCTGACCACCGTCGAAATCGGGTAGCTTGTAGTCGACCAGGATGAGGTCTGGCAGGAAGCTCTTGAGTGCCAGCCGGTATTCCTCCCGGGTCTGTACCCGGTGCCAGACGAAGTCGAGCCCCCCCTTACGGAGTTCCCTGATCACCAGTTCTGCGTCGAAGTCCGAATCCTCCAACATGAGTATCCTGATAGTTTTGCCTGTCATGTGGTTCATGGTATTGCGGTTTGAACGGGCAGCTTGTTGAGCAGGAGCCAGTAGAAACCCAGTTGTTTGATGGCGGCTGAGAAACTCTCAAACTCCACTGGCTTCACGATGTAGCTGTTGGCGCCGAGCTTGTAAGATTTAACCAGGTCCCCTTCCTCCTGAGAGGAGGTAAGGATCACGACAGGCACGCACTTCATCCGTTCGTCACCTCGGATTCTGGCCAGGACCTGGAGGCCGTCCAGTTTGGGAAGTTTTAGATCAAGCAGGATAGCCTTGGGGAGGTTCAGGGGATCCCGGTCGCTGTAGCCCCCCTCTGCAAAGAGATAATCTAGGGCCTCTTGACCATCCCTGACATGGACGATGTTATTGGCCAGATTGTGCTCCTTGAGGCTACGGATGGTGAGGAGAGCATCGTTCGGATTGTCCTCGACGATCAGGATGTCGGTGGATTTGCAGTTCATGATGTTGGTTTAATGGATGATTGTGGAACGGTGGTTGCATGGTTCCCGTTATCAGGGATGGTGAAGAAAAAGGTCGCCCCCTTGTCCACTTCACCCTTGGCCCAGACTCGTCCCCCATGACGATTGACGATCCGTTGGGCCAGTGCCAACCCCACGCCGGTTCCGGGGAACTCCTCCTTGCTGTGGAGCCTCTGGAAGACACCGAAGAGCTTGTCGACATAGCGCATGTCGAAGCCCGCGCCGTTGTCCCTGATGAAATAAATCTTCTCAACGTGTTGGCCCTTGTTCAGCTCATCACCATGTTCAGTATCCTCTCCCGGCATGACGCCGATTTCGACCTCGGCCACCTCCCGATTCATGGTGAACTTCACAGCATTCCCGATCAGATTGACCCAGAGTTGCCTGATCATTGCCTCCGTGCCGAAGGCTGGCGGGATCGGATGCAGGTTGAGGTGGATCGTGCGTCCTGGTTCCTGTGCCACCAGCTCCTGAAAAACCTCTTGGGCCATCGTTCTCATGTCGATCGTCACCGCCTCGCCCTTCAGTCGGCCGAGACGGGAGAAGGCCAGAAGATCGTCAATGAGGCGGCCCATCCGATGAGCCTCGCCACGGATCACACCGATCAGGCGTCTTCCCTCGTCATCGAGCTTGGGTGCGTAGTCCTCCTCGACGATGCGTGAAAACCCATCGATGGCTCGCAACGGGGCTCTCAGATCGTGTGAGACCGAGTAGGAGAAGGAATCGAGCTCCTTTACCGAGGCCTCCAATTCCTCGGCGCGGTTCGAGAGACTAGCGTTCAGATTGCGAATCTCACCCACCATTTCCATCCCTTCGGTGATGTCGACATTGATACCGACGATGCGAATCGTCTTCCCATGCTCCCCTATGACAGTGGCGTCGGAGGCTCGAATGATCCGTATGGCATGGTCCGAATCCCGGATAATCCGAAATTCCCGCTGTTGATGCCCCTGCTTCTCAATGAGCTGGAGAAGTAAGGATTCCTGCTTCTCCACGTCGTCCGGGTGCACATGGCTTTTCCAATCCTCATATCTGATGACGCTGTTCCCAGTCTCCGGCATCCCGTAGATTGAGAACATCAGCCTGTCCCAAGAGACTTTATTGCTCTCGAGATCCCAATCCCAGATTCCAATGTCGGCAGACAAGGCGGCCATGCGCAGGCGTTCTTCGCTCACAGTCAGGGCCAGGGTGCGTTCCTTGACTCGTTGTTCCAATTCGGAGTTGAGCTTGAGGATTTCAGCTTCGGCATGTTTGCGCTCGCTGATGTCGTGAGCCACTTTCGAGACACCGATAACCTGGCCGACGGCATTCTTGATGGGCGACGCCGTGAGAGAGACATGGATCCGTTCTCCCTGCTTGGTCAAACGCTCGGTATCCTTGTGTAGCACTGATTCGCCACGTCCGATCTTCTCCAGAATATCATGCTCTTCAGCGTGATACTCCTGCGGGATCAGCTTCAAGTTGGAAGCTCCCATCATCTCGCAGGCAGAGTAGCCGAACAGCAGTTCCGCCCCGTGATTCCAGCTGGTGATCGTCCCATCCAGTTCCAATCCCAGGATGGCATCATCCGAGGATTCGACGATGGCAGCCAGGCGGCTGGCGGTCATTTCAGCCTTCTTTCTCTCGGTGATGTCGCGTGCTGCGGCCAATACACCCTTCACCTGACCATGTTTATCACGGTAGAGGCTGGCGTTGTAGAGCACATCGGTGACATGGCCATCGGAGCTGCGAATAGTTAGTGGAAAGTCTTTCACGAAACCCTCCTCGAAGACCTGCTTATAAACACTACGCGCCGCATCGGGGTCGGTGAAGTAACTCGAGAAATCAACGCCGACCAGCTCCGAGCGGGACCGTCCGGTGATCTTTATGGTGGCTTCATTCACATCGGTGATTATCCCATCGGGGTTGATGGCGACCAGCGGGTCGAGGCTCGCCTCGATAAGACTGCGCGTGTAGTTCAGGGTTTGCAGTGCCGCAGCGGCCAGTTTCTTGTCGACGCCGAGCTGGGCCAGCGCTTTTGCGTCTTTTATCTTTCTTGCGATCACTTCACTCAGGTCTGTAATCGCCATCCAGAGCTGATCCGAATCCCCGTTCAGCCCCTGCTTCCCTGCAGAAAGAAGTACTGGTACCTCTGTGTTATCGATGCCCTTCAGCAGTAGCTCGCTATTCTGTTTCGCACCAGGAGTCAGGTGGAGCAGCGAAGTCAGTACGTCTTGACTCTGCGGCGCGATCCAGTCGGAAACAAGGGAACCGATCACCTTCTCAAGCGGGGCCTTGAGCATGCCGGCAAAGCTGTGGTTGGCATACAGAATCAGCCCACTAGTGCTTGTGATCAGCGCGCCCTGTTGCATCGCCTCGATCAGAATCCGGTAAGAGCGATCTTCACCCTCGAGTGTGAAGATGCGTTCTTCGCCATTGACCGATGCCACCAGCGCATCCACTCGACCACTGCGTATGGCCTCCAGGGTTTGCTCCGCCTCAGCCAGTCTTTCCCGCAGCGCCAGGTTCTCGTCCTGGATTGCTAGAGAGCCGTTGTGTTGCTTGGACATTATCTTCTCCTCTTCAGGTCGAGCCCCAGGAGCACATGCTGGGTGTCAGATAAGTCGCCCACCACGCGACGCAGAGGCAGAGGCATCTCTCTGATAAGCGTTGGAGCCGCGGTGATTTGTGCCCCCTTCGCGAGTTGCGGCTGCTGCCTGATGTCGATCACCTCCAACTGGTAGCGGTCTGCCAGATGTTCCTCGCAGATTCGTTTCGCATTCTCGATGGAGCGCAGCGAGAGCGGCGTCATGCCGGCGATGTAGAGCTTGAGGATATAGGGCTCAGCAGTTTCAGCAGTCTTAGCAGTCTCAGAGTGCTCGCTCTTCCTTGGGTTCTGAGCATGAGAGGCTTGGTTAGAGGCTTGCTTAAGCCCTTGTGGTTGATCCTGGAGAGGTTTCCTGTTCATGCGCGCCTCTCCTTATAAACCTATGGTCTTTCCCGGAGGCCCAGCGCGATGAGCGCACGCTCTGTGTCGGAGAGATCGCCGATAATCTTGTGCACCGGTAGCGGCTGAAGGCGTACCAGGGTCGGGATCGCCAGGATCTGATCCTTGCGCGCGAGTTGCGGATTTTGCAGGAGATCAATGACTTCGCTCTGATGGCGCCCTGCCAGATGTTCGTCACAGATCCTCTTCAGATTGGTAATGGCCGCGAGCGACTTCGGCGTTTGGCCTGCCACATAGAGGCGCAGAACGTACAGATCCGGGCTTGCATTTCCGTGAGCCGCTTTCACGGTTGTTGCTTTCACGGTTGTTGCTGTGGCGTCCGGAGATTCTTTATTTCGATTTCCCTTTCTTGAGACGGTTTGGTGACCCCTGGGCGCTGAAATCCCTGCCGCGCGCATACGCCATGAGCTTACGTTGCTCGGCCGCAAGTGTCTCAATGGCTTCTTGTACATCGGTGACTTTCCGGCTCGCCAGCTCCTGCACTTTGAACTCGGCACGCATGGCGGCAATCTGGGCTTCCACGATGGAACGCTTGCCGGCCAGTAGCTCGCGGCCGCGCTTCAATTCCTGCTCGCGTATCAGTTCCGCGGCTTTCTCGGCCGCCTCCTGATTCACTCTGGCTGTGCCGGTCAGCACGCCTGACGGGCCGAGATAGACATCTCTCAACTGCACTCCGTGCTCGGTCAACAAGAACTCGCGGACCTGGTTGGAATGCACCATACCGCGCGACTTCAGGATGCAGAGAGTACGGTTGCGCTCGCCGATATAATCAATGTCACGGAGCAGTATCCAGGTGTCGATCAGTGACGAGATCCGTATGTCGGTCTGCTCGATCGGGCCTCCTCCCGCCGTCAGATTAGTAAACAGGCTGGTGATGCCCTTCGTCTTCATGAAATTCACCAGGCGCATCAACATGCCCTTCACGTCCATCTGATTGCCATCCACGACAAAACTGTTCAAGGGGTCGACCACCACCACTGCCGGATCGAAGTCGTTGATAGACCGTTGCATCATGAGTAGATGCTTTTCCAGGCCATAGGTAGTCGGGCGGTGAGCCGCAAACTGTAGCAGGCCCCTCCGCACCCATTGCTCCAAGTCGATGCCGATCGAGCGCATATTGCGGATGATCTGTTCAGCCCCCTCCTCGAAGGTGAAATAGATGGCGCGTTCCCCCATGCGGCAAGCGGCGTCGACAAAGTGCACTGCCAGACTGCTCTTGCCGGTGCCCGCTGTGCCTGAGACGAGCACGCTACTGCCCTGGTAGAACCCCTTGCCGCCGAGCATGGCATCCAGACGCTGCACGCCAGTAGGGACGCGGTGGGTTGAAACAAGATGTTTCAGTGTGGCCGAGGTGATCGGCAGGACGGTGATTGCCCCCTCATCGATCAGAAATGGATACTCGTTGGTGCCGTGCTCCGAACCGCGGTACTTGATCACGCGCAGGCGGCGTTCGGAGATCTGATCAGTAATCCGGTTATCGAGCTTGATGACGCAGTCGCTGATATACTCTTCCAGTCCCTGGCGCGTCAGCATTGCGACCCCGGGTTCGCCGGTGATGATGGCGGTCACACCTTTCTTCTTGAGCCAACGAAAGAGACGACTGATTTCGGCTCTCAGGAGTGGGGGGTTGCCCAGATCGCTAAAGAGCGATTCGATGGTATCAAGCACCACGCGCTTGGCATTGATGGAGTCGATCGCGTGGCCCAGGCGGATGAAGAGACCCTCCAGATCGTATTTGCCTGCCTCTTCGATCTCGCTGCGCTCGACGGCAATGGAATCAATCACAAGCTTCTTGCGCCGGATGAGGTCTTTCAGATCAAATCCGAACGCCTCGACGTTGCTGATGAGCTCCTGCTCGCTCTCTTGGAACGACATAAAGACGCCCGGTTCATTGTACAGATTGGCGCCATTCACCAGAAACTGCATTCCCATCACTGTCTTGCCACAGCCTGCGGCGCCGCAGACAAGGATAGGCCGCCCTTTTGGCAATCCACCGCCGGTGATTTCATCCAAACCGAGAATGCCGGTGGGCGTCTTGGGGAGTTGCGGTCTGGATGTGACGTTGCCTGTCTCTTTGCCAATTGCTTTGCCAGTTGCTTTGGGTTTCTGTTTCGGGCTCATTTTGGGGCGTATTTTGGTGTTCAGTGATTGGATAATTGAGGGTGCCGGAGAAGGGGAGGTGACGGTGTGTCAGGTATGGTCAGGGCTAGGACATGGGGGGAATGATTCACCATGAACTCGATAAGGCCTTCGATCGGCATCGGTTTTGCATAGAGATATCCCTGTCCGTGATGGCACCCGATGGAGACAAGGTAGTCGGCCTGTTCCTGATTCTCGATTCCCTCGGCGACAAGCGAGTAGCCGAGGGTTCCCCCCAGAGCGACGATGGCGGCCAGAAGCTCTTTATCCTTAGTGTTCTGCGGCAGGATTCCCTTCAGGAAAGCACGGTCGATCTTGAGCGTGTCGAACGGTATGGAGGTCAGGTGCTGAAGGTTGCTGTAGCCTGTCCCGAAGTCATCGATCGCAATACTCACGCCCGCTTCCCGTAACAGGTTGAGGTTTTCCATGAGTGATGCATTACTCGTGTCCAGGTGATCCTCGATGATCTCGATGCGCAGTATCCCCGGGGGTATGTTCGCTGTCTTCAGGCGATTGAGTGTGAAGAGAGCATATCCGTGAGTCATGAGGATTGCTGGACTCACATTGAGCGAGAGGCGGAATCCGGGAATCGCCGGCAGCTTGACCAGATGTTGCTGCACGATCCGGATGGCCTCGGCGACTACCCAGTCATCGACCTCAGTCATGAGGCGACTACGCTCCAGCGAAGGGATGAAATCGTAGGCATTCATGATGGTGCCATCCTTGTTCAATACCCGTAGTAGGGCCTCCGCGGAGGAGATCTCTCCCGTACGGAGATCCATGATGGGCTGAAACTGGAGAAGGAGCCGTTTCTCATAGACGGCTTGATGGATGTTGTGATCGAGATCGAGGCGATCCTTGAACTCCTTGATGATCTGCTCGTTGGCGATGCAGTAGCCCTTGCGTTCCCCATTCTTGACGAGGTACATGGACTCCTCGGCACGGCGGAGGAGTTCCGGTGTGGTTAGGTCGTTACGGTCCAGGATCGCGGCCCCGATGCTGCTGGTGATCCGGATTTCCAGATCTCCGAGCATGAAGGGCTGGGAGATATGCCTCTGAATCCGTTTGAGAAGAGGTTCCAGGTCCTCGCTGATATCGAGATGGCGTACCAGGAGGACAAATTCATCGCCACTCAGGCGCCCGAGAATGTCCTTTTCGCGACTGAGGCTCCGAAGGCGTTCCGTGACTTCGACGAGAAGGCGGTCTCCGATCTGGTGTCCGAAGTTATCATTCACCTCCTTGAATCCATCCAGATCGAGGAAGAGAAGAACCGCGTCGGGGTGACTGCACTTGGCCTCCGAGATGCCTTTCTGAAGCTCTTCCAGGAAGAGGGTCCTGTTGATCGCCCCGGTAAGGGCATCGTGGTTGGCCCGATACTTGAGCTCCATGGTGGCAAGCTCCCTCTCCGCGACGATCCCTAGAGTGACCGCCATGATGTCGAAGACTTCCTTGATCCGCGCGTCCGCTTTGCGGTGATCCGGATAGATCATTTCAATCCTAGCCACCAGCTTGCCACGGTTTCTGACTGGAACCACCAGGTAGGCATACTCAGGACCCGTGACATTGCTGGAGATGAATGCCGTCTTCTGCATCTCACGAAGGACCTTCGGCGACTGAGAATCAATCTTCTTCCAAATCGAGTCAATCTGAGGGTCTTCGGGAAGGCTGGGATTCATCCGGATATCGGGTAGTTCATGCGTCGTGAGGTTATTGATCCGACATGAGAGCCAACCGAGTGAGGAATCGAGATTGTTCAGGATGTTCTGGAGGGCATCGTCCAGGGAAATCGATAGTGAGGTCATCTCTGAGGACATGCTCAGAAGACGGTTATAGATTTGCTTTTCCTTCAGCAGAAGATGCGTGAGATGTCGGTTGGAGCGATAGACATCGAGGTAATCCATGACAATCCGGGCTATAACCTTCAGTGAATTGATCTGCTCCTCGGAGAGTTCCTTCGCTTTCCGGTCGATGACACACAGGCTACCGATCGCGAGCTTGTCCCCATTATGAAGAGGAACACCCGCATAGAAGCGGATATGTGGCTCACCCGTGACAAAGGGATTGAAGACAAAGCGCGCGTCCTTCCGGGCATCCGTGATGAGCATCACCTTATCCGCTTCCATAATCGTGTGGGCGCAGAAGGCGTCGTCCCGTGTGGTTTCCTCAACGTCGAGGCCGTAGTGGGACTTCAGCCACTGTCGATCACGGTCAATCAGTGAGATGAGAGCGATCGGGGATCCCGTGATCCGGGCAGCCATCGCGGTAAGTTGGTCCAGGATCACATCGTTCTCGGTATCGAGGATGTCGTAGCCTAGTAACCGGGCCATGCGTTCCTCCTCATGGGGATGAATCGGTGCATGGGATGACACGTGTGGCATCAGAGCCTGATCGGTGCTGCGCCGCATGGGGACCTGCTGATCGTGGGGTAGTGGAACTGATGGGACCGTCTGTTCGTGAGGTGGGGTAGCCGTGGTATTTTCTGGGACGGATGCACTCACAACTTAAATGTAAGCGTGCCTGTCGGATCGCACGATCAGTGTCATCTAAGTCAATTACTTATGTTTGCGGGAGAGGGGGATGGAATAGGGGGCTGAATGAATTATCCCGCAGAGGCGCAGAGAGGGGAGAAGGATTCACAGGGATGAAGGGGATAGAAGGGATGATGAATGTGGAACTAAGGAAGCTTAGGAATAACTCCCGCTGAGGCGCAGAGGCGCGGAGAAGACTTCACAGGGATGAAGGGGATAAAAGGGATGATGAATGTGGAATTCAGGAAGGTGAGGAATAGTGCTCCACTCTCAGTCCTTTTCACTTTCCCTCTCTGCGCCTCTGCGTCTCTGCGGGAGATCTCGGTCTTCATTCTCCGCACCTCTGCGCGGGAGATTCATCACTCCTTGTTCAGTGATTCGATGTCGATCCAGTCGACTAGCAGGGTTTGCTCACCAGACCAATCTGCTTTGCCTGACCACGGCATGCGTCGCATCCCGAAGATGACTGTGGAGGGATAGTCGGGAACCACGTCATCGATACAGGCCTGCTCAACCCCGTCGATGAAGAACAGGACACTCCCGATGCGCCACTCGATCGTGTAGATATGAAACTTGTCATCGCGGTGGGAGACCTTTTCCCCGTTGGAGTCGATGATCGGCGCACGAATGCTCCGCATCGGCAGGAGTGAGGCGTCGCCATTCTTACTCTCCCTGGCATTGGCCCAGGTATTGAGCCGGACATCGGTCCACCCGCCGTTCGTGCCGGTCATGTGTCCTGTCTCGGCTGACTGGGTGTCGTCCGGAGTGACCTCGATATCAATTTCATCCACCTTGGTTTTTTCACGATAGGTGAAGAGGACGCAGGCGACACCGGGGATGGCCATGTTCTTCGCCCGGATGCTGATCCGGTGATTACTTCCAATGGGCCCCAGGGAAAGTGTCTGGAAGGGGAGGAAGTCACTTCCGTCAGGGAGGTGTTTGATTTTCTTCGCGAGCGAATGACTCGTGACTGAAAGATGGGCGAAGCCGTCACCGGGAATAATGGATTTCCATCCGGCCACGGGAGTCAGTTCGTCAGTGTATCCCCAGTGGATACCATCACGCTCAGGGGGCTTCCCGGGGTTATCAAACCCCTCGAAATATTCCCCCGCCATGAGTGAAGATAAACTCATAAGTAGGAATAGGAGGAATCCGGATAAATGTTTTCCCGCTGCCGTAACGCAGGCCAATAGGCCGAGGCCGGGCAAGCAATCGCAGAGGCGCGAATATTTATCGGGAGGTTTTTTTATTTTATAACAAAAACTCTTTCTCATCCTCGTTCTAAGGTGCCGGGGATTTGCCTCTCGGATTTCAATCCATGATTAGCTAACTCTCGAGACAGGACGACTTCGTAAACGCTCTCCAAGAGGCCTGGGCCAAGTTCCCGATGGACACTGATCGCAGCTTCAATAACCCGTGTGCCAATCTCGTTTTTATTCATATCTCTAAAACCTCCGCGCCTCTGCGCCTCCGCGCGAGTCGATTCCCCGTTTCCCTGCTAGGCGGGGATGACGCGGGCTTTGCTGTTCTTGGGGACGATATTGCATGCGTCGACGATGAGGGGGATATGCTCGGCGAGTTGGGAATAATCGACTCCTCTGTGAGGAGTGCAGACGACAGCAGCAGTGTAGCTATTTAGTGTTTCTGGATTCCAATCGATGGAGTGACGTCCTGCCCATTGAGGACCGGCATGCTTTTCGATGACTGGGATGAAAGGATCATAGAAGTCTACTTCAGCCCCCTTCTCCTTGAGGATATTCATGATCACGTAAGAGGGTGACTCTCGGTCATCTGGGATATTCGGTTTGTAGGATAGACCAAGGATCAGGATCCGAACGCCCTGAATCGGCAGGGAAAGTGTATTGAGTCCCTCCACCAGGTGACTGACTACATAGAAGGGCATTCCGCGGTTGATCTGACCCGCAAGCTGGATGAAGCGCGTGTCGAGATTGAACTCACGGGCCTTCCATGTGAGGTAGTAGGGATCAAGCGGGATGCAGTGCCCGCCAACACCGGGGCCGGGATAGAAAGGCATGAATCCGAATGGCTTGGTCTTCGCTGCTTCGATGACCTCCCAGATATCGATTCCCATGGGGGTGTAGATGCGCTTGAGCTCGTTCACGAGGGCGATATTGATAAAGCGGAAAATATTCTCCGTGAGCTTGACTGCCTCGGCGGTGTCGCAATTGCTGACGGGGACGACATTGCTGACGGCGTGCGAGTAGAGTTCCACGGCTCGCTCAAGGCATGCAGGAGTGAGTCCCCCGACAACCTTGGGCATCTGCTTGAGAACACTCTTCTCATTGCCCGGATCCTCACGCTCGGGGGAGAAGGCAAGGGCGAAGTCAACACCTGCCTTGAGCCCTGATTTCTCCTCCAGACCCTTGCGAAGATCCTCACGGGTTGTTCCGGGATAGGTGCTGGATTCCAGGGAGACCAGCATGCCTTTCCTGAGAACTGGAGCGATCTCCTCACCAGCCGAGAGGATGAATGTGATGTCAGGATCGAGGTGCGTGCGGAGGGGGGTGGGAACGCAGATGATGATTGCTTCACTGCGGGCAAGGTCCTCCTTGTTCACTGTAAAGGTGAGGAGCTGTTTTCCGGTAACTGCATTGATCCTTTCGGCCGGGACCGTGGTCAGTGGGGAGTGACCGGACTGAAGTTCACGCACACGCTCTTGATCAAGGTCGAATCCCAAGGTGCGGCATCCGGCCTCGGCAAAGCCAACTGCAAGTGGAATGCCGACATAACCGAGACCGACAACGGCAACTTCATGTAGGGAATCTGCGGGTTTAGGGATCACGACTCTGTAGGCGGGATGGGTTTAGTTGATGTGCTCTAGGCGCCATTGCGTTCCATCGGCCTACCGAGGTCGTGCCTTCCTAGGAGAAATTGGATTGTTCCAATCACGCGACAGAGCAGGTGAAATTGATGAGGCCCCAGGTTGTCGAGGAAGATCGCCAGGATCAGGCGCCAGAATTCACGCCATCTTGCACTGCGCAGGCGGCTAGCCTCGGTGAGAAGCACGGCTGACAGCGAAAGGAAGACCCCCATAATGTAGGCCAGGAAGAGCATGGCGACGATCTCGAAGCCGGTGGCGATTCGCAGGACCAGACAAACAACCATCAGAATCCATGCAGAGAGCTCCACGATGCCCGAAAGTCCCTCGAAGAGCAGA
Source organism: Verrucomicrobiota bacterium (assembly GCA_021413925.1). NCBI lineage: Bacteria > Pseudomonadati > Verrucomicrobiota > Verrucomicrobiota bacterium. Next base: position 42,300 of record JAIOPL010000019.1, on the reverse strand, counting down.
AAGTAGGGCATTCCGAAGAGCCCAGTAGCACTGTAGCGGGGATTGAAGATCATTCCCCGATTGCGCCATATAGCCTGCAGTGTACCCCGCTGCCAGCGGTTCCGCTGGGAGGCATACTGTCCGATCTTCTCAGGGATCTCTGTGTAGCAGATTGCATCGGGGGCAAAGACCATCCGGGCATCCTCCTTGTTCCTGCGATCGTGGACGTGCCTGTTCAGTCGCATCGTGAACTCGATGTCATCGGTGATGGCATCAGGCCACGGGCCGCCGAGTTTCTCGAACAGGGTCTTCTTGACGAGGATCAGAGCACCGGAGATGCAGAGCATGCTTCGCAGTCGTGAGAGTCCGATTCTGGCCCACTGGAAGCTGCGGGCATATTCGATCTCCTGATTCATTCCAAGAAAGGTCTTGGGGAATCCCTTGGCGACGATCTCGCCCTCCACGACGCTCAGTCCATTCGAGGGCCTGACGACTCCCGCCACGGCTCCCACCCTCGAATCACGAAGGAAGGGGCGCGCCATGTGAAGAAGCGCATCGCTCTCGAGGACGCAGTCCGCATCGATGACGCAAAGAAGAGGGTAATGAGCCATGGCGACGCCGGCATTGATGGCATCAGCCCGGCGCCCGTTGTTCTTCTCTACCACGACAAGATTCGGATACTCAGAGGACTCATAGACGCCGAGGATAGGCTTTGTGCTGATAAAACGGCGTCCGAATCTCTCGATGCGGCGGAGTTTAAATTTCTCGGTAAGGATCTCCATCGTGTTATCCTTGGAACCATCGCTGACAACAATAACCTCGAACTGAGGGTAGATGAGCCTGAGGACATTTAGGATGGTGGAGCAGATGATCGTGGCCTCGTTATAACATGGAATGATCAGTGACACCGGCATGGTAAGCCGTGATTCGCCGATCCTACGGAACTCGGCGAAGGTGATAGCCCTATTATAACGTCTGATCTGAAGCGATCCGAGTAGCAGAAGCAGGAGGTAGATCGCGTGGAGGGCGATATAATAACCGAGGATGATCCAGAGAAGGATGCGTATGGTGTTCATGAATTTATCTCCTTGGTTTCCTCGTTTGATTGGATGATGCCGTGTTCCTGAAGAATCTGGCGTGCCATGTCGCGTCCGTACGCATCGACATGGTGATCGACGGCTTCTTTGAGTGCTGCGATCCCAGGATCCCCGAGAGAATAGAGGGCTTCTGCGGCGTTGAATCGGACCCACCATTCCCGATCAGAGAGGCCCTGTAGAAGGAGGGGAATCTGTTGAGTGGCGCCAAGTCTGCCCAGGGCCAGCATCACGCTGCTGCGGACTTCCCAGGAGGGATCCTCGCCCAGGGCGGCGATCTGGTCGGTCACGGAGTGATCATTGATGGAAGCGAGGGATCGGAGGACATTGATGCGGATATTTGCATTTTCATGCCGTAGCAGTCCGCATAGGGATTTTATGGAATTCTCGATCCGGAGTGATCCTGCTATGCGGGCCGCGATAGCCAGGGATGTTTGGTTCCCAGAGGAATCATTCAGGATGGTAAGGATCTGATCGCTGGCGGCGGGCCCGAGGATCTGGAGAACCTCGACAACCCTCCTCTGGGAGACTTCTCCGGGAACATCGAGTGCCTTGAGAATCGGCTCGACGGCATCCTGACATCCAAGACGTGCAAGCGAGTTTGCTGCTGCGAATCGAACTGCAAGTACATCGTCACGGAGTGCCGTCATCAGCGCCGGTAGTGCGGAGTCATCGCCCAGGTAACCGAGATATTCCGCAGACCTGAGCCTCTTTTCCCAACGCCTACTGGTGATGTGAGTCATCATTTTTTTCTCGAAGGGCATCAAGGCAAGCAGAGGAAGGAGTTTTTTACGTCCCTCCGTCCCGAGCGCATCAGACTCTTCCAGAAGAAGTTGGATGGCTCCGTGCGGCTCATACGCCAGAGCGGCTTTTGCAGCCTCGAGTGAGGCCTCCCCGGAGAGAAAGGATTGAAGAATCGGTTTCGCTTTCTTTCTGAACTCGGTATCACGGCGCAATCTCCGGTCCGTCGCTATTCTCAGGACGATGGTAATAACAAGCAGGAGTAGACTGAGGAGTGTCAGAATGGCCGCAGTAATGAGAACAATGGTGAGGAGGTTCATGGGATTAGAATTTCATCGAAAGGCCTATTGTCGGTGTGAGTTGCTGGTATAGCGGGGAGTTGTTCTGCGTGAGGCGGTAGATGTATTGGACGCCGGTGAAGAGGCTCAGATCGCGCGTGATAGGCTGGGTGAAGAAGATGGAATAGGTGTAGGCGGGACTGAGGCTACTGAGATTGCTGCCGTCAGCCCCGACTTGGGTATCAGGATCCGTACCATAGGCAAAAGCCATCGAGAGCCTACGGTTACCGGGCAGACCAAGATTCAGAGCTGCCGAGTAGTAGTTATACTCGAGATTGTTGAAGGCCCATCCGCGGACATAACGCAGCACCAGTGAGGTTGTATCCGTGAAGTTATACGCGATGCCGGGATTGATCTGGTCGAGGGGTCCCTGGATAAAGTTGTAACGCTGGTAGTCGAGCAGGAGTCCGAGGCGTGGAGCGGCCTGGTAGATGAATCCTCCTGAGTAGACCTGCAGTGCAAGGAAGGTTGGATCGGGACAGATGGAGATCTTTCCGTGAACCTCGAGCCATTTCCAGAGGTAGTAGGAGGCCAGAGCGCTATAGTAGGTGTTCGTTCCCGAGGGGGGGCGCTGCATGATGTCGATCTCGGCGCCGATCGCCAGGCGCTGGTTGACTCGGTAGATGAGGGAGGCATCTTCCTCCTGCCATCCCTGACGACCATCGTTGAAGAAGCTGTAATCGTAGTAAGTGACGAAGATCCAGTGGTGGAACCTCTCGACTGTTTCGATCTCCTCCTTCACGACCTTCTTCAAGGATTCACCGCTGGAGGCCTTGGCAATGACAGCGTGATGTGGTGTCACAGCTTTTTTCTGGAGTACACCCGGAGGCTTTCTGAGAGGGGTGGCGGGCAGGCGGAGTTCTTCCCTCACTTCGACGATGGCATTGAAGATCCCGGTCGGATCGGCGGCATCGGGAAGAGACTGCTCGAGCAGGCGAAGGCATTCCTTATCGTGGTAGCCGTTGGCGTAGAGGAACCAGGCATAGTGCTCTCGGAGGTCCTTCTGTTCGGGATTGCTTGCAAGCGCCTTACGGTAATCTTCGCGAGCCTGGAGAATCTGCTGCTGTCCCTCGGCTAGTTGGCCCTGTTGGTACGTGCTCAGATTTCCGCCCGGGTAATGTTCCTCCATGGGGAGGGTCTGCCCGACACTCCAGAGTGGTGTGTTACCCTCTCCATGCAGTCCCACGGGTAGTGTCATCAGCAACGTCATGAGCAGGAGATGAGCGAATAACGGGCGAATAGATTGAATTCGATGTGGAGGTGTGGTTGTCATAGAAGTCTTCCTCCGGGGACGAGGGCCGTGCGGTTGCGTTCGATCAGGTCGTCGATGGTTTTTTCGAGTGTCCAGATATGCTGGAATGAAGTGAGTTTTTGCAGGAGATCAATGGAGGGGCGTCTCTGAGTGACCTGCCAGAAGTTGCTTCCATAGCCCTTCTCAAAGGAGACAAATTCGATAGGAGAGAGGCTGCCGGAGCGCTCGATCACCATGCGTGCGAGATCAAGAATCGAGATCTCCCTCGGGTTGCCGACATTCACAGCGCGACCCCAGGACTCGGGCATTCCGGCGAGGATGTCGATGGCGGCCACCGTGTCCCGCACATCGCAGAAGGACCGCGTCTGGGTCCCATCGCCAAAGACGGTGAGAGGTTCTCCCGAGAGGGCCTGACTAATAAACCTAGGCAGGACAAAGCCGTAGTTGCCTGACTGTCTGGGGCCTACGGCATTGAAGAGACGTGGGATCGAGACCGGCAGGGCGTGGATCTCCCGGTAGGCCATAGCCTGAATTTCATTTGTCAGTTTACTGAGCGCATAGGCGGTGAGTCCGCCCTTTTCGGGAGCGTAGACCAGCTCGATTCCCTCGCTGAGAACAGCCTCATGGGAGTGGCCGTAGACGGAGGAACTGGAGGCAATGACGAGTTCGGGAAGATTTCCGCAACGGGCGATGCACTCCAGGAGTCTCTCCGTGCCGAGGACATTCACGCGGGTCACCTCGACGGGTTCTTTCAACACGCGGAACATCCCGACCACGGCGGCCATGTGATAGATACGATCGGAACGTGCTATCTCGGACTCAAGATCTGGCCAGGTAAGGATATCCCCCTTCTCTAAATGAAAGTTCCCTCCGCTGTCCCTGCAGTGGAGGCTATTGAATACCTCCTCAGACCCCGTGCTCAGGTCATCCAGGGCTACAACCGAATCACCTTTTGCAAGGTGATATTCCGCTAGGTGGGTTCCGATGAATCCGGCACCGCCAGTGATGAGGATATTCAAGGTGGGGGGAGGGAGTTGGGGTTATTCGGTGCGTTTCCGCCCCTTGAGAAAAAGTCTTGGGTGTCGGAAGCAGCTGATGGAATCGCCGTCCCCGTTCACGGCATTGAACTCACAGTGATTCCTGTCACTGAGCACGGAGACATAGTCGAGAATGGTGCGGGTATTGAGCGTGGGGAGGGGCTCAAGATCCCGGAAGATGACCATTGGCTTCTTCCCTCCATTCTGGAGAGAGAGGAGTTCGCTCAGCGAGTGCCTCAGGCCGGAGCTGAGCATGTGATTGCCGTCGCTTACCATGAGGATGATGTCAGGCATGACCCGCTCCACGATGTGCTCCCAGCTGATCCCATCGTGGTTGAGGACCGCGATGTTGAAATACTCGACGCTCGTGCTGGAGAGTGGGGCCATCTCTCGGAAAGCCGTCTCGATCCATTTCTTGCCAAGTTTTCCGGCGTCGACCGAGGGATAGATGCAGATGATCCTGATTTCGTAACCCTTGGGATAGGGAGGTTCTTCGGATCGCGGGCTTTGATGATTCACCGGTGATTCCGGCGACAGATGATGATTCCGTAGTCTCCGGATTTTCCGGAGAGTAATGGCATTCGAGGAAGATGGATGATTCATCGCCTGCCATCTTGCATCGGATCCCACACTACCGATAGCTGCTGTAATGCTTATATCTTACTAAGCAGAATGCTTAGACAACTTCCGCTTCGATATCAGCGTCCGCGTCAGCTCAAGTGCGAGGGGAGGCTTTTGTGACATCACGACGAGAACCAGTCTTGCCCGAACCGTTCTTAGGTTTCATGGGGGTTTCCCCATTTCCCTTCGAGTGTTTCTTGGGCACGAAATCGGCAACTGCTGTTGCCATCTCCGGCGTCGACCGTACTAACCCGTCGTCTTGACTGTGAGAAAGGGAATCCTCTCCGTAGAAACGCACGGAGTACGCATGGAGTGCCACCGCGCTCTCCAGGCCGATCTTCAATCGGATATTGTTACGGTGCACCTGAACTGTCCTGGGGCTGATATGGAACTTTTCCGCACTGTCCCGGCAGGAGTGTCCCTTGGCCATCAAGATCATGACCTCAAGTTCCCGATCGGTGAGATTATGAAGGTTATTATCGTTACCCTTCATGTTGTTGGCATGATGGACCATCGAATGAAGTGAATGACGCGTCAGGCGCGGATTGAGATAGAACTCTCCACGCAGGACTGTCTTCACGGCGTTCTCGAAATTCCCCATGGGATCCATCTTATGGAGGTACCCCATGGCTCCCGCCCGCAGGCAACGCTCCGCGTAAAATTCCTCAACATGAGCTGAATGAACAAGAACCTTCAGCTGCGGATAAAGAGGCATCAGGTGCTTGATAAGTTCAAGTCCGTCTTTGCCGGGAAGCTGGATTTCCAGGATCATAAGGTCCGGCTGCGCCTCGGCTATTTTAGTCAAGGCCTCCTCTGCGGTCGCACTGGCCCAGGCTATCTCCCAGAGGCCGATCTTCTTGATGAAATGGGAAAGGCCGATGCGACTGGAGGGCTGGCTATCAACAATAGCAATCCGAGGCTTGGTACAAACCGACGCCATTCTTTTTCTTGGAGGGATGGTTGTTGCTTTCGTGCTCATGTCAGCGGGTTTTTTGTGAAGATCTCCCGGATTGTTTCTTGGAGATGGGTCGCCGTGTTTTCGTGAGGGATGTCTTTGGAGGTGGTTTGGGAAGTGATGTTGGCAGAGCTTCTTTGGGGACCAGTTTGCCCTCGTCAGCGGCACTCACGACGGGGGTTGGATCAAAGTTCAGGCCATCCCCGTAGAAACGGACGGCATAGGCATGGAGCCTGGCAGCCGAATCCAAGCAAAGTTTTTGCCTTATGTTGGTGCGGTGTACCTGCACGGTCCGGGGGCTTATCTGAAGCTTGCTCGAAGTGTCCTGACAGGAATCTCCCTGCGCCATGAGCATGATGATCTCAAGCTCTCGGTCAGTGAGTTGGCGATGAGCATCGTTGTTCATTCCTTGATGACCCGGTGTGAGGGAGAGAAGCGCTGAACTCGCAACGCGAGTGCTGAGGTAGACCTCACCGCGGAGGATTGTTTCCAGCGCAGGCAGGAGGAGTCCCATCGGTTCGGTCTTGTGCAGGAAACCCATGGCTCCAGCCTGGAGGCATCGTCGGGCGTAGAAGTCCTCGTTCAGTGACGAATGAACGAGAATCTTGATGGTCGGGTATAGGGGGCGAAGGTTCTTGATGAACTCGAGCCCGTCCTGCCCCGTCAACTGGATCTCCACAATGAGGATGTCAGGCGAGTCTGCTTCTATCTTCTCCAACCCTTCCCTGGCTGTCGAGCTGGCCCAGGCGATCAGAAGCTTTCCGCTCGCGAGAATGTGTTTGGAAAGGCCGATCCTGCAACTGGCCAGACTGTCAACAATGGCCACTCTAGCCCCGGAGGGCTTCAGTGAGCTGTGTGATGCAGGCTTCATGGGGAGGATCCTACGAGAACTGTTAACTACTTATTAACTACAGAACCTTCGCACGATAATGTCAACCATCATATTTCACAGTACGCTCACACAATTTCCTGTGCTCATGGTAGTGATTGAGGTTCCGAAGGATATTCCTGGGGGTTACTTTTAAAAAAATACAAGCACGAGCAGCCCCCCAGCCACCCGTGCTTGCTTCCCTCCCGGGTAAATAAATACCCGGGAAAACTCAGTTCACATCCAGCATTGGTTTGAGCGCAGCTTCCTTCTCTTCATCAGTGCTCTGGGTGAAGGTACCATGATGATACCTTTGGCATCTTCGAGTGCATCGACATCTTCAGTATCTTCAGCATCCTCTTCCTCCTCAATGACTCCATCAGCGCATGCTACATTTCTGCGGCGACGATGGAGGAGCAGAGCACCGAACAGGCCAACGCCTAGCAGCGCATAGGTAGAGGGTTCGGGAACCGCATTGATGGTGCTGCCCGTGATCTTGATGCTATCGTTACCTCCGTAGAGACGTCCGTAGAGGGTTGTCGTGTCGACATCGATCTGGCCATTGGGGTTAAGGAACACACCCGAGAAGCTGTTTTCTGGAAGGAAGGAGTTGAGTCCCATTGGCACACCGCTGCCGACGGTATTCCAGAGAACCTGGTCGGAGGTCAACCCACCCGTCAGTACAATCCTGCCGCTTCCGAGGCCCCAGCCGGCAGCCGTGCCAAATCCAACAAAGTTCAGAACAATGGATTGACCCAAACTCTGACCGTCTAGGGTCAGGACTGAATTGCCATTGAAATTAAAGTTGGTGGAGACATTGAAAACTCGGTTTCCCCCGCTCAGAAAGCCGCTTGAGGCGAGGATTGTCTGTGAAGATGCCGTATTATTAATCGTAAGCGAGTTTCCTGTGATAGCGCCCAGTGTTGCGGAGAGATTCGCCAAGTAGGCGTAGTCCGTGTTCACCGCTGCGATGTTGCCGGAGGTCGTTCCTATGATCGTACTCCCAGACCCCGTTACAATGGCAGTTGAAGCGAAATCAACATCACCGTTCTCAAGGGAATTGGATGCTACAAGTGAAGGAGTCAGTCCTCCCTGTGATCCGATCCCAATGTTCCCGTTATTGGTGGAATTGACCATTTTCACAGCGCCGCCGTTGCCTGACTGGAGCACACTATAGTTGGCGGCTCCCCCCAGGCTGAATTGTGCTTGAGCGTTTGTCGCCGAGAGAACTCCCAGGATCATCGCGCAGAGACTTCCTATCCTCCAATGCGGAAGGAAGGATGACTTGGGTTGCTTTCTTCCCGCTTGGTTTACTTGTTTATTTGTTGTGTTGGTTGTTTTCATAACGAGACCAACCTTAAACCCGCCAAGAGACTCCTGAATATTGGCTGAATGTGCTAACGCGCCCTATGAATCGCCACTACGGCATCTAATGGTTTTAACCATGCCTCCTGCAGATCGATGACCGAGAGATGAAGTGGGGAGGGGGTGATCCCGCTGAGGAGGAGAGGAGGGATTTCATCTGGAATTGCTTGATTGCTAAAGCAGGCGCTCATCAGCAGGCCTGCGTGGCATATTACAGATGGTTTCTGATTTATTCTCCCGCAGTCGCGCAGAGGCGCAGAGAAAATCAATAAAGAGCAGCGGGAGATCTCATTCTTCTTCGCTGAATTGGTATGAAATCAGGCGGAGAGTGCTATTCCGGATTCTGATACGCGGAGGTTTTATTCTTCGCCACTATCAACAATACCGCTATTTGACCCGTCCTGGTTATTCTCGCCTAGTTGTTGATTTCTGGTTGCTAGTTGCTGGGCATTAGAACTACTGGATGGCGGACGCTGCTCACCCTCCTGCTTAAGATTGCGTTGACGGATCTGGGCGTTGAGTTCCCGGAACTTTCGGAGATGGCGAGGCATAATGTTATAGGGGGTATAACCAACCGGTACCTGCAATGTAATCATGTAGGACCTGTTTGCGGTCAAGAAAAAAACCCGTTCCACCTCTTGAGAGTGGAACAGGTTGAGTTTTGGAGATTTCGGTTCCTGGTGATCAGCTCATGTGGCGACGACCGTATGCTATGGCTAGAATCAGCGCACCTAATCCCATGAATGCATAGGGAGCAGGCTCGGGAATATCCGTGATGGTGTTGGTATCGAGGACTGGCGGGATGTTGGTGGTTGAGAGAAGTGCAAGACCGTCCTTGATGAAGTATTGATCGGATCCCTGTGTGCCGGCAGGAGATGTCAGAGCGGCCGTGTAGGTGACTCCATTGGAGAGTGCTACCGGAGCATTGCTTCCAGAGGAGTTGGTGAACTGGAAGATCACGGGATTGTACGACTGTCCCTGCGGCGGATTCTGGATATTGAATTGAGCATTCGAGAGCGTAATGTTCGTGATCAGAGCTGCACTGTTGGAGCCCGAAAAGAGATCCGTTGGAGTGAGGGCCCCATAGTAGAGCGAGAAGGTGAGGTCCGCCACCGTTGACGACCCGGACTTCATCACGAAATCTCCCCCCCAGATGTTCACGTCGGTATTGGCAATGAATATCCAGGAACTCAGGTGATTGGTGTCGATTGTGGTATTGGCCCCCGTGATATCGGTGGCGATGTACCAGTTATTGGTATCTCCTCGGAGTGATGTGCCTGCGCTAAGCAGTAAAGGCAGTAAAACTCCACCAAGCAGGAGTGTCTTCCGTGTCAGACTATGGATGGTTTTTTTCATAACGTTGCCACATTAAAACCGGCCGGTGTTCGCGTCTATTGGCGGTCACAGCTAGATCATGCTAATGCTGCCGACTACTCCATCTACTAGGATTGACTAGTTGTTCTGAATCTGTCCGCAGGGATATCTCGTCCCATTACTTCCCCTGGAAAAAAGCCCCACCGCGCTCCCTCGTGGCAGAGAGACCGGGGATGTAAACCGTGTCGAGACTATTGGATAAAGCAGTGAGTCTCTTCCTGAACGGCTACTCTTGGACTGCTTCGAGTTGCTGACTGACGATCGACGACGATCGCGCCGGTTCGACGGTCGATTGCTATACTCATCCAGTAGTGCTGCTCCCCCTCGACAATGAACTGACTGGCATTCGTCGCCCCCGTAGTGAAGTGTCCATACTGGGAGATGGGGTCGATCATCAGGTTCCAGGTGGTGGTCTGTCCTATGTCGGCAAAGACCAAATCCAGCTCGTCCACTGATCCGTAGGGTCTGCCGAGGACTACAGGATTCGTGTCGGTGATCGAGTTAGGATAGGGAGGGTAACTGATCCATTGGTGCAGAGGTAAGGAGAAGTCGGTGGTCGCACGAGCCCCACGAGGGGTACGAGGGAGGGTCACAAGCATGTTCACCACGAGTGAGTAAAAGTCGTTCGCGATTCATAAGATAAAAGACCCGTCACCCGTAGCGGGAGACGGGTCTTTGGTAGTGTTATTCCGTCAAGACGTTCCTATGACTGGACATTCTTATGACGGTAGATCATTCCAACGGTCAGGATGCCTACACCCATCAGGAGATAGGTCGAGGGCTCAGGGACAACATCGCATGTTGCATTAATCTGGGTTCCTCCATTGATTCTCAGGACGCCCTCTACTCCCCCGAAGACACGGCCGCACACCTCTGCATTTCCACCAATGGTGATGGTGCCATGTGGGTTAAGAAAGATGCCCTCGACGTCGGCTTGCCCTTTGAAACCAAGGTCGGTATCAAAACCGACTGTTGTATCGGACGAAGAGAAGTTCCACAAAACATCGTTGGCGGTGAGCCCATTGAGAACGATTTTCCCGTTGAAGTCTGCGTTCTTCAGGGATGCGCAGTTAAAGACCACATTATTCCCCGCAACGCCTGCATTAATGGTCAATGTTTTGCCGCCCTCAAATTTGAAAGCAGTTACATTGAAGACGTAATCGTTGCCATTCAGTATGCCGGCGGTTGCATTGATCGTCTGATCCCCTGGCAGGTTGATTTCTAGATCAGTGCCAGAAAGCGCTGCCTTGGTTAAGGAGAATGCGTTCATGTCGTTGATGGCAGTGGTCACGGCGCCGACATTGCCGGAGATCGACCCTGTCACAAGATTCCCGCCCGTGATGTTTGTGGCGCCGGCAAAGTCGACATTTCCTTTAATCTGGCTGGTGGGATTCAGATAGAGGGAAGCTCCTTGGGCGAGCCCGATGTTTCCTTCCAAGGAGGCGGAGGCATCGAATCTTACTGAATCTTTTCCCTCGTAGAGCACGGTGTAAGGATCCGCCGCTCCGAGATCAAATGCGGCCCTTGCCGTGACGATGGACATGAGTCCGAGTGCCACGCAGCAGATCAGGGTGAAGTTTTGTTGTTTTTTTCTGCACCCTCCTTGGCTCTTGATCGGATCAAAGGATGTGTTGTGTTGGTTTAGTGTTTTCATAACACCACCAACTTGAAGCAATCTCCGGTCTGACAATATTGGCAGTGACGCCTAGCCGAAGCTAATGGGCGCCACTAGTCACTCTAACGGGAATGAGTAGCTGCCATCTGTCCGCGCTCCCTCTATGTCGGATGCGCTCTTGCAACCCAGCTTAGGCTCACGTGAGCGTAACGATTCCATAAACCCAGGTTTGACAAATAAAAATCTAGCGGTGGTGGGACTCGAACCCACACTGGAGCGATTTTAAGTCGCTTGTCTCTGCCATTGGACTACACCGCCTAAGCTCATAAACACTAGATCCAAAGGGGAGGGGGATGAAAGAAATTGACTCTGTGCGACATTTTGTGCGACTTTTACGCCATGAGACGCAAAGCACCCCAAAAGAGCAGCGCAGAAGGCACAAATGTAAAAGGCAAGGATCACGCTGGAAGATTCCACGCTGTGACAGATTCTCGCAATCGCAAAGTGCGAGGGATGGTGACTCGCAACGGGAGGTACTACGCACAGATGCGGGTAACCCTCCCAGATGGAAAGACCCGCGCTCTTCGGATTCCTCTTGAGGCAACCCGTCTTGACCATGCCATCGTCGAGGCTGAAGGCAAGCGCACCGAGAAGCATAAGGGGGACATCAAGCTTCCGGGGGTACGCCCCAGCCTTTCCAAGCTGGTAGAGCAGTACCTTGAATCAAACATCGGAACGCGCCGCAATAGGGGCATGGGTTATCTCTCAAAGAGGAAAAGTACTCGTGACCATGAGAAGCAATCCCTTCAGCGTCTCATTGAACATATCGGAGCCAAACGGATTGACCGCATCGAAGAGAAGGATCTTGTTGCGTTCGTGAACAAGCGAACGCGGGAGGGGGTTAAAAATCGAACCATCAATCTCGACCTGATTGCCTTCAATAATTGCATGGGGTACGCAAAGAAATTGAATCTGATTACTCACCCGCCCCGGCTTGATAAGCAGAACGAGGAAGAGATGGATGCCAAGAGGCTATTGACCCGCGATGAGATCGAGCGATTTATCCAACAGGCAGCAACCCCCGCCGCCTTCAAGATCGATAACAAGGAGGTGACCTATCACGCGCGGAACGGGAAGCAGCTGGCTTTACTGATCGCCTTCCTTTCCGCATCAGGTTGCCGAGAGCAGGAAGCGCTCAAGATAAAAAGGGATAATGTCCAGATGGAAGAGGGAATCTTATCAATCAGGGCTACCAGTAATAAGAGCAAAAAGAACCGATCAATCCAGTTCAGCGAGGCCCTACGCAAAGCCCTTGCCGCGATTCTGGACGCTCTGCCAGATGATACAGAATGGCTTTTCCCTTCAGCTAGAAGGGGGAAACTGGACAAACCCGCCGCAACTCTACGCCCTAGCTTCGAGATGGTACGCCAGATCGTCGGAATGCCAGAAGTAGGGTTCCACCACTTCCGCCACTACTTCGCCAGCCAATGCGTGATGGGAGGCGTGGACTTCATGACGATTGCCGCATGGCTAGGGCATCAGGACGGGGGGATTCTCGTTGGCAAGACCTACGGGCATCTCAACAGCGAACATAAGCGCAAGGCTGCAGAGGGACTGAAGCTTTAGCGATATCTCACCCCTCTCTGATGTTTTTTAACATACCCAGAGCCCTGCTTTTCCTTCACCGCCCTTGCCTTCGTCTTTTCTGATTCAAGGTATTCCGTGACTCCCTCCTGATTAAGCTCTCCGTCTAAGTGACGCTTTCCGAGGGCAAGCTTCTCCCTCTTCAGTTCAAGGGCCATTGCAATTAGTCGCCGTCTCTCTTGCTCCTGATATTCCAGAGAACGCTCCGGGCTAATCGCTCGCCCGTAGTTGGTAACCTTTTCCCTAGGGTCACCGCGATTGAGAAAAAAAACCGCAATCGGGGAGGGTAGCTGAATTTCATCATGCGCCACCCAAGCCGCTAGAATCTTTTTATCGAGCATCTGAAGTCGCTCTTCCTTGCTCTTCCACTTCCATTTCTTCGGAGCCGGGGGGAGATGCTGGTGAAGGTTCAAGCCAGATCGGATAGACTCGACGCGCTTTGCAGTAAGCTTTCCGAGAAGCACCCACCTCCCACGGATAAAGCGGGCCCCCGTTATCTTCGAGCTTCCATCTCGTTTAGTGCTTCGCGCCCACCTTCGGAGAGATGCGTTGGAGATGCCTAGCGCAACCCCCAGAGCCTCAAAAGTACCCCCCCGGCGGAATGACCCCGAAAAGGTTTGTTCTATTGTTCTCTGTCCGGCGTTCATATTTTCAGATTAAGGCGAGGGGGGTTACTATGCAACCACATATAACAGCATCCAAAGAAACCCCGCTCGGAAACCTCCTCTCCTTCGACGCATGGCTAGAAGGCATAGACAAAACCCGCACGACAGGCTGGCGCTGGCGTAAGGAAGGAATCGTCTCGACGATCAACATTTTCGGGAAGTTATACATCAGCCGCGCTGAAATAGAGCGATTTGAGCAAAAGGCAATGTCAGGAGGATTCCACAAGGAAGTTATCTCCCCTTCAGCCCGCCGCGCCGCCTAATCCAAAAAGGAAAAGGCCCCCGTGAGGAGGCCCTTCCGTGATAAAACTATGTACCATATCTCCAAAGTCAAAAAAGGCCCCCCCCTCTTGAAGAAGGATCGCAGGGCAGACAAAAATATCACAGATGGCTTCCGTGTTCGGTTCGACCGAATCGTTGCCAATCTGGTCAGACAAATGTCAGTCAGTTCGGGGGCTGCACGATGAGCGCAACCTTCACCGACATTGAAGCCGAAAGGGTCATCGTGGGATGGATGGTTGCCGGGCATGGCTTAGAAGCAATCCGAGATCATTCCCCCGACATCTTGTCAGAATGGTTCGACGCTCTTGCCCCGATATACCGGGCAGCTTGTGAGATCGAAAAAAAGGACTCCGTAAATGGGATGACCTTAACCGATCATCTCATGCAGACGGGGCAGCTTGCCCATGTTGGAGGGCCTTCGGCACTTGCCCTTGTGGACTCCGTTGCAAGTAAGGGGATAGCTTCCGAAGCGATTCTGGGGCAATGCCTGGACAAGCTCCGCAAGCTCTACGGACGCAAGTGCGTTGCTGCCCTTGCTGATGACATGGCGGGGGGAATGACTCCCGCTGAAGCTATCAAGCTCCTTGAAATGCTTCCATCGGAACAATCGGGGGGGAAACTCAAAAATCGCCGCTTCGATCTACTCAACCCGCCACCGAAGGCTGTTCCCATTCTTTCCCTAGCGGGTCAAGGAATCTGCACCGCTGGAAACCTTGCCGTCATTACAGGGCAAGCCAAGGCGGGGAAATCGGCGGTTATTGGCGCAACGCTCGCAACCCTGCTCGATAACAAGGAACACCTCGGAATCCTTGCCGAGAATCACAAGGGCCGGGCCGTGATTCATTTTGATACTGAGCAAAGCCGTTACGATCATCACCAGCTTGTGAGGCGAGCCTTGCACCGCGCCGGGATAAACACCCCCCCCGCATGGCTTCGCAGTTATAGCCTTGCCGATGTTCCAACAAATGAACGCAGGGAATCTCTAATGGCTGAAATGAGTTCTGCCCGTTCGGATCATGGCGGGATTGCTTTAGTGATCGTTGACGGGGTAGCCGACCTTTGCCTTTCCCCAAATGATGAGCTAGAGGCTATCGGATTAGTCGAAGAACTGCACCGCATGGCAATTCGATTTGATTGCCCCATCTTGCTTGTTCTCCATCTCAACCCCGGAACGCTCACAGCAAAGTCACGGGGGCATCTTGGAAGCCAACTAGAAAGGAAGGCTGAGTCCCTAGTGATGCTGGAGAAGGAAGATGATTCAGTTTCCGTATGGCTTGGCCCCTCCCGTCATGGATATTTACCCAAAGGACAAGGGCCGCGCTTTGGATGGGATGATGAGTCCGGGCAGTTCGAGACGATAGCAGGAACGCGCAAGGAGGCCGCAGCCGCAGCGAAGGCCGCTCAGGAGAGGGAGGAGCTGATGAGGGTAGCCGAGCTGGTAAATCGCAATGGCGCAAGGAAGGCAAAGCAGTTCATTCAGGACATCGAAGGGCTTCAAAACATCTCCAATTCAACAGCCGAACGCCGCTTTGCCAGAATGAAGGCCACCTCAATCATACATCAAAACCTAAATGGGGAGTGGGAGAGGGTTGCATAAGAGTAAAAACATGAAAGCACCTCAACACCTCAAGTGCACCTCAAGCACACCTCACCCTAATTATCACCTCACACCTCAACACCTCAACGCCTATATATATAGGCGTGAGGAAGTGAGGTGCTTGGAAAGTGATGATGATCGTCAGGGTTTGAAAGCCAGCAAGACCCCGCTTCGGGAAGGAATCTTTTTCGATCATCATCTCCCTGCGGTTGGGCGCACTCTTATTGAAAGCCCAAGCAACCCGGCAGGCGCGTTTCCGATTACCCCGGTTTGACCTCTCACCCATAGCATGAGCAAGCAGCGATCATTACCCCGGAGCAAAGGAGGCCGCCCCCGCAATAACAAGCTGGATGCGCTAGAGCGCGAGCTAGGCGTTACCCGCCGCCGGGCATCTACGATCTTAAAGGAGCAAGGTTCCGAAAACCCTTCAGCCGATCTTTCACCTATTGCCGAGGCCAGACTTCGCAAGCTGAACTTAGAAGCCGACCGCCTCACCGCTCAAATCCGCGCCGCCAAGATCGAGGCCGCGCTTTTGGAAAAGACACTTATCACCGCCCATGATGCAAACCGCATTTTCAGCCCGCCTCATTTGATCGTTAAGCAAATGCTATCGACCGCTCCAAAGACACTTTCCCCCCGCCTCTTCAATCAGTCTCAAAAGGCCATCGAGCAAACGCTAGCTGATTACTGCAACAGCGTCCTATCCGCCGCCCTCGCCGCCGTAGAGCGCACCCGCGCCGATATGGGAGATGGAGAGCCTATCGACTCAGCTTTATGACCATGACCTACGACCCCAACCGCCTATCGCCCGGAGCGCAAAGGCTCCGTTCTTACCTGTTTGAAATATATGGAGGTGACCCGCGCCAGCTCAAGGAGCGGGACAAGTTAGAGGGGCAGCTTTCCAAGCTCAACGATAAGGCTGATGCACTCCGCACCAAGATCGCCGCCGCAGTTCGGGCCGATAGGGATTCCCTCTAGTAAGGAGACTCCTAGCCGCCGCAGCTCCAAGGGGTACGGATGACTCCTAGGCAATCTGCATGAAAAGGCTTGAGATAATCGGTTTCCATTTGGGAACAATTGTTCCCATTCCAGAAAGGCCGCCAGTAGTCTTCTTGCTGGGGGCCGCGCTCAGTCCCTTGATCTGATAAATAAAGGAGCTACAGGGCATCCTCGCGCTTTCAATCTGACAAGCCGCGCAGGGAATGGAATCCTTTCACGCCTTTGAAAACGATGCGAGCATCGCCGCCTTCAATTTCTCATACGATGAGATCGACCGAAATCTGCTTGAGGAGTTCGACCCTCAGACCCCGGAGACTGAGCGACTAAAGCAGGACTGGAAACGCGAGGGGAGATCATCCGCATCATCGGATCTTCTCAAGCAAACGCTTGAAAGCCTACTGCCTGTAAATCTTAGCGGTTCAACAGCTCAATCCCTTGGGCTCCGCTGCGTCTGCTTATTATGGATGCTCCAATCAGACCGGCATGATCTGGGGAGACGCCCGCTTTCCGAGATTGCAAAGCAGCTAAAAGTTAGCCGGGCGATCTTGTCTTTTCACGTTCGCAGCTTGGAGGAGCAGCTTGGTTTTTTTCATGCTAGGGGACAGAAGGCAGTTCTAGCACGGGAGAGCTATAAGGAAAGCGTTCGGACAGGATGGGAGACGCGCCGGGCCGTTCATGGCACGACCGGGAGGAAAGCACCGATGCACCCGGAAAAGAAACTGAGGCGTGGTGAAAACCCTCCGCCAGTTTGACAGACCCGTGAAGGAATGAAATTGAGTACGCCCAAAATGATCTTATCGACCCGCCCCTTTATCCGCTTCGAGGTTCGCGGCCCCGAAGGTACACAGCACCTCCCAGCCGAGGCCCCAGCACCCGCGCCAGTTCCAACCCCAAAAGCCAAGAGCAATGAATAACACCCAACTCTCCCAACTCAGCAAGCTGGTGCAGAGCAATCCCGTGATGCTCGCCAAGATCGAGAAGCTTCATGCCGGTATCAGGATCGACCTTCGCAAGAAGAACGCCCCGAAGCGTCCCGTCATGCAGGCAATCACGCACGACGAGGTTGCCAAGCTCAGCAAGACCACGCCCACAACGCTCCGCCGGTTTCTCGACTTCCACAGCATAAACGGGGACGTGCTCGTTGGATCGCGCATGGCATTTAGCAAGCCTCTTGCCGGGATGATTTCCGAGGCGGTTTTTTATTCTCAACTAGCACTCCTTTGCAGCAACGCCCACGCAATGCTGAAGGACTCCTCGCCAGAAGATGCCGAGCAGGGCCGCGCCCTTGCCGTAGAAAATCGCGCCAAGTGCCAAGAGATCGTTGCCAGCATCACCCGCAAGTAATCACCACCCCACCACCTCACCAAAATGTCCACAAAATCCACCCCAGTAATTCCAAAGAGCATCAGCGTAATCGTAAAGCGCGAGGCTGAACTACAATCCTCCGTTGACCGCTGGAGCGTTGAATCGTTCCGCATGGAGCGCGACCGCTTGGAAAGCCTTGTACATAGTGGCCTAGCTACAGATGCCGATATTGAATCCCACTCCCAGAGCAGGGACGGGGGGCCGCTGGACCGCGATTATGTTTCCATGTGCGCGTCTAGCTCAGCCGCGCTCGACGCATTCCGCCGCTCGAACTGGGAAGCCTTCCGGGAATATCTCCGCATTCGCCTTGATGCTCGCCTTGAGAAAGAGGCCCAAATCGTTATCGAGCTTGCCCAGCTTTGCTTGAAGCATGGGATTGAGATAAGTCACAACGATCCTGAAGCTTCGACCACCCGGCAACTAGAGGAGATCGTGCAGCGCGAGAGCGCGGGATGGATTCGCTTCGGGTCCGCCGTAGAAATTTACTAGTATAAAAAAATCATACTCGCCGCAAGGCGGGGCCCTAACCAGAAGGCCCCCGGCTCCATGACCGGGGGCCTCTCTGTATCTACCCAGCCAATTCCGCCAGAAATACTCGGATGCTTCCAAGCGCGAACCGCTTCACCTGATCCGTCACGCTCTCACCCGGCAACCTATCCTCCGAGCGTAAGACTGATTTAATGGCAGCAATGGTTTCAGCGTCGAGTGTGATGCATGGGGTAGTATTCATTTTTGTTTTGTTATGCCGGGATGATTCCAGACAGCTAACCAATGAATACCAATGATGTTCATTTCAAGCCAAAAAAGGGAGCCGGGGGAATGTCTAATTTTTCTGCATGGGGTATGCCTTCGAGATTGCTCTACGGATTAGATCGGGAACAGAACGCCCCTCAGACTCTGCAACCTTCTTTAGATGAGCCAGCTCGACGGCAGGGATGCGAAACGTAGTCTGGGAATCCTTCTTGTGCTTCTTCACCGCTGGCATGGGGGGAAGGTAGCCCAAAGACGGGCATGGATCAATTCAAAGGGAATCGACCGCGAATCTATAGGAATTCAATCAGATATTCAAAAGGAGTCGCTTCAGTCTAAGTCGCACAAGTCGCACAGAATGTCGAAAAACTCGAAAAACCGCTAAAAAATGACCAGTTATCGCTTTTGTCTGTGCGACTTTTTGTGCGACTTGACCCCCCATTCTGGCATACCCCATAAAAACTAGCTAAACAGGCATAGAGCCTTTATTTATGGGCTTCTAGGGGCAATGGAGTCAACGCAATGAAACCCCAAAAAACAGCTCAAAAATCAGTTTTAAGTCGCTTGTCTCTGCCATTGGACTACACCGCCGGGTAGAGAGGAAGGATGAGACCTGAGGCCTGAAACCTGAAAGAAAAAAGTCTAATTATGAGGCGGAGGGACGACGATTGATCAGATTGATCAGTACTCCGCGGTTGGCAAAGAACAACCAACAGAGCATCCAACCGGAGAGCAGAGCCGCTGACGCGATCACGCCGGGCTCGGGTACCGGTACGATCTGGGTGCCTGAGAAAGCGCCGTGGCCGAGGAAGCCGCTGCCAGTTGTATTCCCACTATAGAAGCTGATGTTGGCTAGGTTTACACCGGAATCCGAGGATCCAAGGAAATCAATCAGCTGGGTGTATTGCCCAATTCCACCTGTCGTCGAGGTGGTTCCCCATAGGCTGGTTCCGTTCCAGTTAAAGATGGTCAGCTTATTGGTGGGTCCCATCGTAATCGACCCGTATGTCAGCTTTGAGATGCCACTTAGATTCGCAAAATCGATAGAGCTGTTGGCCGTTAGGGTCAGGCTTGCGAAGGTCTGGGCTGCGGCACGATTGCCGAGAGTGCCGTTACCACCCATGGAGAGTGCACCGCCGCCGAGAGTCAGGGTTGCGTTGGGATTCACCTGATTGGAGCCGCTCAGGAGCAATGTGCCGCCGTTCTGAACGACCACACTGGAGGAGTTCGTGAGGAACGCTGTGCTACTTAGGTTAAGTGTGCCACTGGTGATGGTCGTGATTCCGGTATAGGAGCTGCGGCCAGTCAGTGTGACCGTGCCAGAGCCGCCGGCGACCATGAGGCCGAGGTTCCCTCCGTTCAGTGAACCGCTGAAGGTGGAGGTGCCGCTCAGTCTCAAGATCGCGTTGGTGGTGCTGGTATTGACCACTTGGTTGTAAGCATTACCCGTGCTGGTGAGGCCCGTGAGGCTCTGGTTGTAACCGTTCAGATTCAGATTGTTGATCTGGGAGCCAAGGTCGGAAGAGGCACCGAGCGTCACCATGGTGTTGCTCGGGATGGCGTTCGCCACGCCGAGACTCAGGGTTGATCCGTTGAAGATCGCGGTTGACCCTGCGTAGGTGTTCGCACCCGAGACAGTAACATTGGCGTGAGAGAGAAAGACGTCGGAGAGTAGTGAGGAGCCGGAGATGTTTCCGCTGACGTTGAAGGAGCCGTTCGCCAGTACCAATGTGCCGCCGCTGTTGTTCAAGGAACCAGAGAGTGTCATGGCATTGCCGCTCAGGTTGTCGATCAACCCTATGCCGGAGGTGACGTTGATGGTGTTGGCGAAGGTTGCAGATCCGCCAGTGTAGCCGAGGGTAGTCTTGCCGATGCCGCTCATGCTAAGGCTGCCCTTACCGAGTGAGTTGACGGAGCTGATGTTGAGAGTTCCCCCTTTGAGCAACGTGCCCCCCTCGTAGCTATTGATTCCAGAGAGCGTAAGGGTGCCGGTGCCGTTCTTGACGAGGGAAATGGTTCCGGTTCCGGCAACCAGTGATCCGGCAAAGGCGGTCGAGGCGTTGTTGTCACCAACCGTGAGAGTCGCATTCCCCGCGATGCCGTTGGTCACAATCCCAGCTGCTCCACTTAGCGAACCCTGGGTGATGGAGAAGCCTGCCAGATTCAGCGTCCCGTTATTGGTCAGGTTGTTAGTGATGTTTCCAAGAGCATTTGCGTTGCCCACCGTGATTGTACCAGCAGTGATGTGGGTTCCGCCCGTGTAGGCATTGGAGGCAGTGAGGATCTCGGTGCCAGTGCCGTTCTTGACAAGGGAGATTACATTTCCTCCCGCGATCGTACCGGTATAGGTGCCTGAGCCGTTATTCACACCAATGGTGAAGATGCTATGGGTGGTACTGGAGTTGGTAATCGTGCCGGAGCCGTAAACATCATCCAGGATGATGGAGTAGCCGTTGAGATTCAGCGTACCATTGTTAAAGACGCCGTTGTTAGTGCTGCCTAGGGCGTAAGAGTTCCCGATAGTCAGAGTGCCCTGGGCAATGTTGGCATCCGACAAGAAACTGTTCGATCCCGAGAGAAGAAGCGTACCTCCGTTGGTGAGCAGGATCGTTCCGCCGCCGCTGATAAGACCGCTGTTGGTAAGCGTCAGACCCAAGGCTATGTTGAAACTTCCGATCACCCCGTTGGCGACCGTGTAGTTGTTAGTGATGGTAAGGTTCGCCAGGGCCTGAAGCGTCGTGCTGTTGCTCGCAAAGGTGAGGGCACCGGTTCCAAGGGCGTAGTTGTTGCTGATGGCGAGGGTGCCGGCGTTGAGGATTGTACCACCGGAGTAGCTGTTGGAGGCCGAAAGGGTGAGTGTGGAAGCTCCTGCCGCAGTGAGGGTGCCGGTGCCACTGACTTTGGAGCTGATAAGAATATTCGCGGTCGAGGCGTTGACGATGTCGTTCCCAGAGAGAATTAGCCCGAGATTGATGGTCTGTAGATTTGCCGAGAGGTTCGTGATGCCTCCGGCTAGCGTGATGCTGTTGCCGTTGAGGATGAAAGCACCCGCGCCATTGGTGAAGGTAATGCTGGTGGCGATGAGGTTAGTGTAGTCGTTGGTATTGTTGAGGTTTAGAGTTCCTGCAAAAATATAATCGTTGGTGCTGTTGTTGCCTGGAAAGGATCTCTTCACAGTCCAATTGTTCTGGTTTCCACCCGACGCAGTTGCACTCCAGTTTGCATTAGGACCATTACCATCCCATGTAAAGGTCGTCGCGCTCGCCGATGGTGCAATCACAAGTAGGAACAGGCTGATAAGCACAACGAGATTCCGCAAAAAAGTGCGGGAATGACTGGAATCAACCAAGACGCTTGCAAAGACATGATAGGATAGGCACTGGCATTCCATATAGCGCCGATCCTAAGGCGCGTATCTGCTACCCGGTAGATGGGGTATGTCTTAGCTAGGGCTAGTCAAAACAACTAGACCCCCTTGTCTCTGCGAGCCTCTTCGCAAGGCTCTCATTTTTCTGAATTCCTAATCAGGTTTCAGCTTTCAGGCTTCACCACTTTCCCAAACTAGTATCCCACGTGGCCCAAGCGGGTCTTGCCGCGGAAGATCCAGTAGATACTGACGGTGTAGGCCAGAACGATCGGTACACCGATGCAGGCAATGATAAACATGTAGGCGAGCGTCTTGTGCGAGGAAGCACTGTTGTAGATCGTCAGGCTGTTGCCCGGGTTGGGGGACGACATGACGATATGGGGGAAGTAAGAGATCCCAAGCACGGCCATGAGCAGAACCATGGTGAGTGCGGACATAAGGAAGGAACCGAACTCGTAGCCCTTGGCCGTCATCAATCCGATGGAAATGGCAGCCACGATATCGAGCCCCAGGATGATGAATCCGTAGGGACGGGTCAGCATGACGGCCACAAGATCAGGGCACTCAAAGAAGGTGGCGATATTGAAGGCTAGGAACAAAAGAAGGAAGATGGCGATGAGACGCGGCACCCAGCTCTTGATCGTGGCTTGGAGTTCCCCTTCGGTCTTCAGCACAAGGAAGATGGCTCCGTGCATCGCAAAGAGTGCGACCACCATGACTCCCAGCAAGAGGGAGTAGGGGTTGAGGAGTCCTAGGAACGTGCCGGTGAAATCACCCTGACTGTCGAGGGGGATGCCGCGGGTGATATTGCCCATCGCAACGCCGATCAGGAGGGCGGCTAGGAAACTGGCGACACTGAAGGCGATATCCCAGGATCTCCTCCAGGCTTTTCCCGGTTCCTTACTGCGGAACTCAATCGCCACGGCCCGGAAGATCAGGGCGGCCAGCAGGAGCATGAAGGCATCGTAGAATCCTGAGAAGACCGTCGCGTAGGCTCCCGGGAAGGCGGCGAAGAGAGCTCCTCCGCCGGTGACAAGCCAGACTTCGTTTCCGTCCCAGACGGGGCCGATCGAGTTCAGAAGAATACGGCGATCCTCGTCCTTCTTGACAAAGAGATGCAGGATTCCAACACCGAAGTCGAAGCCGTCCAGGATGGCGTAACCAGTGAAAAGAATGCCAACCAGGATGAACCAGATGATGTTCAGGTTCAGAATATGGGAGAGATGATGCATGGCTGGGAGTGGGGAGGGGTTGTTTACTCCTGACTGGAAGCGCGGCCCTTCTGGGTGAAGAGGCCTGCAGCTATGGCGTCGCTCGAGCCTGGAGCCTTGGTGTGATGATCCTGATCCTCATCCGGACCATGCTGGATCTTGCGGTTCAGCAGATAGATGAAAGTGATGAAAAGAAGGATGTAGATCAGGGCAAAAAGAATGATCGAGAAGACCACCTGATTCGCATGCACTGCTCTGGAGATGCCGTCGGAGGTCTTGAGCATGTTGTAGACGATCCAAGGCTGACGACCCATCTCGGCAGTGAACCAACCGGCCTGCATGCAGATCTGGGGGGCCGCCACTGCGAAGACATAGACCCAGAGAAGTGCCCGGATGAGGGGATTATCCGCCCTGAAGAGCCAGCCTCTCCAGAGAAGCGTGAGCGCCAGGAAGGAGAGCCCGAAGACCGCCGATCCGATGCAAATCATGAGATGATAGGTCTGGAAGACAGCCCCAACAACGGGCCAGTAATTCGGCCTGATCTCGGCGAGCTTTTCCTTGGAGAGGCCGGGATTGCGTGCTGCCAAGAACTCGTCGCTCGGCATTGAGAGAAGTCCCTGCACCGGTTGCTTGAAATTATGAAAGCAGAGAAAGCTCAGGAGGGCCGGGATCTGCGGGCCATGAACGGTCTGATTCTTGGTGTCGACATAACCGAAGAGGGTCATCGGGGTGTAGTCGCGGGTCTCGTAGACTCCTTCCATGGAGGCCAGCTTGATCGGTTGAGTGCGAACCACGCCACGAGCGGTGGCATCTGCACTGATCGACTGGAGGATCGTGGTGAAGGCGGCGAAGCAGGCCGCTATTGTCATTGATTTGCGGGCGAAGGCCGTGAAGCGACCCTTCAGCAGGTACCAAGCGCAGATACTCATGACAAGGAAAGCACCCACAAGCCAGGCACCAAAGACCACGTGACAGATCCGGTTTAGGGAAGAGGGATTAGCGATCATGGCCCAGAAGTTATCCACCACAGCGCGCACATGACCCATGTCGGAAGACTGGACGATGTAACCCTCTGGAAGGCGGGTGTGGACCAAGCCTGTGATTTTCTCCAGATGGAATCCAGCAGGCGTCTGCATCCAGGAATTGGCGATCAGGATCCAGATGGCGCTGAAATGCGATCCAAGGCAAACCATGCACGTGGCGAAGAAGTGCATCTTGGGACCGACCTTGTCCCAACCAAAGAGAAGCAATGCCAGGAATCCAGACTCGAGGAAGAAGGCAAAGATGCCCTCCGCAGCAAGGGCGCTCCCGAAGATGTCACCGACAAAGCGGGAGTAGGCAGCCCAGTTCGTCCCGAACTCAAACTCCATGACGATCCCTGTGGCAACGCCGATGGCGAAGATCAGTCCGAAGATCCGGGTCCAGAAATGGGCCATCTGATGGAAGAGGGGATTCTTGGTCTTGATGTAAAGTCCCTCCATGATCACCAAGAGCATTCCCAAGCCAATCGTCATCGGCGGATAGAGGAAATGAAAGGAGACTGTGAGGGCGAACTGGATGCGAGAGAGGATTTCTACGGACATGGATGTGTGAGTGCCTACTAATCAAAAGGCCAAAGCTGATCCCACTCAACAACGAAATCAAAAACAAGGTAACACATTATATTATATACTGATCACCTTGCTGGTGAGGAAAGAAAGTAGCCTAGGATGCTTCAGCAGGAATGGACTCAGAGCATGGGCAATCCTTGGGTGCTCGGAGAGGAGGCAGGTCAAGCGGTTCACGAGTAGTCCTCTCCGATAAAGATCCCGATGTCCTCTCCGATAAAGCTCTTCCTGACTTACCAGGACCATGGTGGAGTCGGATTTTCCCGAGTTCAGGATGTCGGCAAGAAGGGCGCCGCTTCTCAGGGCATAGGATATCCCTTCCCCGGTAAAGGGCTCCACGACACGCGCTGCATCACCGCAGAGGAATACACCCTCTCGGGCGACATGGCGCGCGCTTGCTCTCGAAATCGGGGTAATGCTCCGCCAGGCGCAGGCAGAAGTAAGTCCGTAATGAAGCTCAGCTTCCTGGCGCAGTTCCTTCATCTCTCCATCGTTGGCTACCAGGCAAAGATTGGCCAAGCCGTTGCCAAGATCTGCCAGGCCACCGTAGCCATGGCGATAGATCCTCATTTCCAAAGCACTGTCATAACCCGTGGGGTGGGGGATATGGACCTGAAGGCCAATCCTTCCCCTGCGTCGTCTGGAAATGTGCATGCCCAGATAACGGGCCGTCACGGAGTTCCGGCCATCGGCAGCCACGATGCGCTTGCCAAGGTGATAATCACCCGTGGAGGTGGTGACTTCCCAATGCCCTGAGACCCTGCGCAATGCGGTAACCGGTGATCCATCTTGGAAGAGAACGCCAACTTCGACAGCACGCTCAACCAGTAGCTCATCCAAGTCGCGACGCCTGACCACCAGTTCGGAAGTAGAGCTCTTACTACTCCAACTCTGAGATTCAGGAATGGGAATTTCAGTCGATCCAGCAGAGGCAACTGAAAATCGGATCTTCACCGGTGTTGTGGAAGTAAGTGCCCGGACGCGCTCCGCCACAAAAAGTCGCTCCAAGACAGGCCAAGCGGCGGGATTCAGGCAGTCCCCACAGACCTTATCCCTCGGAAAGCGGGAAGCCTCCAGCAGGAGCACCCGCTGGCCGGCCTCGGAACAGAGCGTCGCGCAGGTGCTGCCAGCCGGCCCCGCCCCGATAACAATGACATCGAAGGCTTTCACACAAATATTTCCGCAACCGTGTCGGCAAGAAGACGTCCTCTGGACGTAAGGAGCCAACGGTCATTTGCATTCATCACGAGTCCTTGTTCAGCAGCCTCCCTGAGTTCCAACTCCCAAGGCGAGGATTCTGAAAATGGTAAACCGGCATTGGTCCTCATCCCGAAGGCGGCCCTCTCGCCAGCCTTCACTCGCTCGGAAACTTCCTCTTCGAAATCAACGGCAGTGCAACCCGCCATGGTGGTTTCGCTGTAGATTCCCGTTTCCTGAATATTGCGCCAACGCTTGGATCCCATGGTAGAGAAGGCGCTCGGACCTAGGCCGATATAGTCGGACCCTCTCCAGTAAGCGGAATTGTGCTGTGACTCCCGTCGAGGGAGGGAGTAATTGGAAACCTCATACTGCGCGTATCCGGCGTTGCCCAACAGCTCCGCTGCCAGTTCGAACTGATCGGCCTCCAACCCCTCGTCAGGAGCCATTTCCCCGCGTCCCAGCTTAGTGAAAAACTCGGTATCCTCCTCGTAGGTGAGGCCGTAGGCGGAAAGATGTTCGGGGGCCAAACGAAGGCTCCGCTCCAGTGAGTCTCTCCATGATTCCAGGGATTGCCCGGGCACCCCGAAGATGAGATCGATCGAGAGATTATCGAAACCGGCTTTCCGGAGCGTATGATACGAATCCTCCGCTTTGTCCGCATCGTGCGTTCGCCCAAGCGATTTCAGCACTGCATCATCCCAAGACTGGACACCCATGCTAATCCGGTTGATCCCAGCCTCCATAAGTAGAGCTGCCTTGTCCGCCGCCACAGTTGCCGGATTCATCTCGATGGTCCATTCCTCAACATGACTCAGATCGAGTCTCTCTCTCAGGCCGCCCAGAAGCTTTTCGAACTGCGGGATCGAGAGGGCGCTGGGTGTGCCGCCTCCCAAAAAAATAGTCCTGGGTTTCAGCTGAGACGACCACTGCTCGGTCTCCACAAGCAGGGCGTCGAGAAAGGTTTCGACCCGCTCCCGTCCCGCTGATTCCTTATAAAAGGCGCAGTAGGGGCAGATGTTGGGACAGAAAGGAATGTGGATGTAGAGATGCTCGATCATACTGCTTTTCTGTACGCACTTTACTAAACCCGAATGCTTGGCTTCGCTCAAGGCTCGGAAAGCGGAACAGGAAGTGATCGCGCGCAGAGCATCCTGATGCTAACTTCTCACTATACTGCTGTGCCCTGTCCACCCATGCACTTTGCAACTCCTCAATCCATGAATGACCTCCGATTGGTCCTTTGCACAGGCATCGTCATTTCGGGATTTCTATGTTCAGGCCTTTTGGCGTCGGAACCACGGATGCCGCAAAACACAGCTATGAAGCCGGCCTCTGAACTGATCTCAAAGCAAGAGCCTGGTAAGGTGAACAGAGCATTACTTGAGAAGGCATCGGCCCAACCTCTAACCATCGTGGTCTCTCTCTCCAAACAGCGCGTCTATTTGCTAGTGGGGGGGAAAGTTGCCGTTGATTCCCCCATCTCCTCGGGACGGCGCAATGGCTGGACGCCGAAGGGAAACTTCTCTGTGCTTGAGAAGGATCCCAATCACCATTCCTCTCTCTACGGGAACTTTGTTAATGGTTCAGGACAGGTAGTCCGCTCAGGCGTCAGCAGCAAACACGACGCCGCACCCAGTGGCACCCACTTCAGCGGCGCTCCGATGAAGTTCTTTCTACGCCTCACACCCCAGGGAGTGGGCATGCATGCCGGGATCCTGCCCGGATACCCAGCCTCTCACGGCTGCATCCGCCTACCCCAGGAAATGGCCGAGATCATCTACTCCAGAGTAGGACTGAACACCCCTGTGACCGTGGGGGACTAGAGCTTTGACGCTTGGGAAAGTTTCCCGCAGAGGCGCAGGGTTTTTAAGACTGAATCCAATGGATCTTCAGAAAAGTCTAACCCAGTAGAAATCGTAAGGCGGCAAGGTTTTGCGAGATGAGTGCTTCTCTGAACTGGGATGAGGCATGGTGACAATATAATTTGATCCCAATGCACTTATCTTGCCCTCTTCCTCTCTGCGCCTCCGCGCCTCTGCGGGAGAATGATTCTTACTCCTGGTAGAAATCTCTTACTCTGTGAAACAGAGGAGGTCCATATGCTGCTCAAATTCCGAATCCGTGGAGACATAGGAATAGGCTCCTTCTTTTCCAAAGTCCTTAAGGTTTTGGAGTCCCACTCCCTGCGAGAATAGCAGGGCAACAAGAGCCAATCCCGCAAGAGGAATGGGCATCAGCCAGCGTAAAAGCAGCGCGCGCGCATTCCACTGGCTTTGGGTTCTGGTTCTGGCTTGCGCAACAGTCCGCGAGGCAAACCAGGGGGAAGGGGCTATGGGATGGGCCTTCGCATCAGCGGAAAGAAGATTCCAGAGCCGATCGTCAAGAGAACCTTTGGGGGGATTATCCAGTTCGTCCAGTTCATCTAGTTTATCGTGCTGGTGGTTAGAATTTATATCCATGGGTCGGCTGATGGGATTAACACCGAAAGCGTGTGTTGGTTGCAAAAGAAAAAGGGGGCATGAGAAATGCCCCCTTTTCCGGAAATATTGAGAGTCGCTTCCTTACATGTCCTTCGGCTCGAGGAATCCCTCAAGCTGACGGAGACGGGTGGGATGACGCATCTTGCGCAGGGCTTTGGCCTCGATCTGTCGGATACGCTCGCGGGTGACCTTGAACTGCTTGCCCACTTCCTCGAGTGTCCTGGAATAGCCATCGACGAGTCCAAAACGCTGTTCGAGAACCTGACGCTCGCGCTCGGTGAGGGATTCGAGCACATCCTTGATCTTCTCCTTGAGTAGGACGATTGCCGCCATGTCCGAGGGATTCTCCGCCGACTTGTCCTCGATGAAGTCCCCGAAGCTGGTATCATCGCTGTCACCCACGGGCGCCTGAAGCGAGATTGGCTGCTGGGCCATCTTGAGGACGGCCTGAACGCGTCCCACTGGAAGTTGGATTTCGTCGGCGATCTCCTCGGCGGATGGTTCGCGGCCATACTCCTGAACGAGTTGCTTCTGCACGCGGATCAGCTTGTTGATCGTCTCTATCATGTGCACCGGGATACGGATGGTGCGGGCCTGATCGGCAATCGAACGGGTGATCGCCTGGCGAATCCACCAGGTGGCATAGGTTGAGAACTTATAACCGCGTCGATACTCGAACTTCTCCACCGCCTTCATGAGGCCCATGTTGCCTTCCTGAATGAGATCCAGGAAAGAGAGGCCCCTGTTGGTGTATTTCTTGGCAATCGAGATGACGAGACGCAGGTTGGCCTCGACCATCTCGGTCTTGGCGCGGAGTGCCTCGCGGAAATGACGCTTCAGCTCGCGGTGACGCTCGTGGTAGTTATCGATCGTCATCCAGTTCCGGCGATGCGCCTCGTCGATCTGGGCGGCAAGGGAACCAACATGGCGCTTGTGCAGGGCATCCTGATCCTTTTTGGAAGCATGCTTTTGATGCTCATTCCGGAGTGAGAGAAGGGTCTTAAGGTGGTCGTCAGCATGGGTGACGAAGTCCTCGACGATCTTCGACTTAAAGAAGAACTTGGGATAGATCTTCACGACCTCATCGATCTGCTTCTCGAAGACCACGGCGTCCTTGGGAGCAGGGGACTTCTTCGCCGGAGCGATCTTGCTGACGTAATGATCCGAAACCACATCGGCCAGACGCTGGAGTTGCTGGCTTAGGCGAGGAAGAAGCTTCAGGTAGCGCTCGCGGCTTTCGATTTTCTTGTCCTGAATGACGCGATCGAAACGCTCGCGGGAATCGAGCAGGCGCTGGGACATGTCGAGGTAGGCGTGAGCAATAAAGCCGAAACGGTAGAGCACATCCTGCATCCTGATCTCGGCTTCCTCGATGCGCTTCGAGATCTCCACTTCCTGCTCTCGGGTGAGGAGGGGAACCTGGCCCATCTGCTTGAGATACATGCGGACGGGGTCGTCTAGGATATCGAGACGACCATCGGCCTTCTCTTCTTTTTCATCCTTCTCCTTCTCATCCTTCTCTTCGTCGTCTGGACGCTTGGGTTCCTTGACCCTATCGACATCGGAGGCGTCGATGATATCGATCTCGACAGCCCGAAGCTGAGCGAGGATGGCATCGATCGTCTCCGGATCGTTCATTCCCTCCGGGAGATGTTCGTCAAGATCCTCAAAGGTGATGTAGCCCTGTTCCTTAGCCAGCTTGAGAAGTTCGCGGATCTTTTCCTGGAGAAGCTTTTGGGCTTCAGCCGCGTTGGCGGGAGCCTGCCCTGAAATGGAGAGGGAGAGACCGCTCTTTCCACCCTTGGCTGCATTCTCTTTGGCCGAGGGCTTTGCCGAGGTGACGGGAGCTGTCTTGGAAACCGTTTTTGCTGGAAGCGGCTTTTTGACAGGCGCCTTTGAAACAGGTTTGGCCGGAGCTGTTAGATTAGGCGCGGGCTTTTTAGCCGGTGCCTTCTTAGCTGCGGGGGTTGGCTTGGAAAGCGGTTTTTTAGCTGCTTGTTTCGCAGGAAGTGGCTTTTTGACAGCTACTTTTGGAGCAGGTTTGGCCGGTTTAGTCAGTTTAGGCGCAGGCTTTTTCGCCGGTGCCTTCTTGACTACAGGAGTTGGCTTGACGGGCTTTCCGGAGGGTTTCCGGGACGGGGAAGGTTTGGATTTTTTTTTCAACGTAGCTCAGTTGGTACCGAAGTCGCGGGCGCGGAAAGTTCGTTGATCCTGAGCTGAAGGTCAAGGATCTCTTTCTGGACAGAGATCATTTCAGCCGTTTCAAGGCCTGGATTTCTTAGTTTGAGCGTTGCCGCCTGCTGTTTCTTCTTCAGATCGATCATACGCAGATTGCGGATCGCATCCTGGATAGCCAACAGAGGCGACGCGGGCAACTTCTCCAATTCCCACCCGCTGACCAGGGGCTGAAGCGAGGAGGGGATCAAAGCTAGGACGATCGCAGGGGTGGGGGTCTCCACTCCCTGAAGTGGAGGCAGGAGTTCACTTAGCAGGGCCAATTCGGGGTCCAACTCCTCGGCACGGAATGAAGTCTCTGAAGATATCCACTCCCGGGCTTCCTTGGAGAGCAGCGCTAGGCCGCAGATGAGTTCTGTGGAGGCCGACACTGGAGAATGTCCTCCGGCAACTGTTGGCATTGTGCCGGATTCATCCTGTTCAGGTACTGAAATGGCATTGCGCAGGGTGGATTCACGGAGTGCCGACTCGGAAATGCCTAACCTGACGGCGACATGGGTTGTCGTAGTCTCTCTGAGGGCCGTGTCGGATAACAGGGCAAGGAATCCCCCGAGGCGTTGAGCCACCATGGCTTTCTCCCTTGGTCCAAGGCTTCCTCCGGCTGAATCAGCAGCCCGATCGATGGTGTGATCAAAGAAGTCCTTGGCCCCGGAAATCTTCTCAGTGAAGGCTTCCACCCCCTTTCCTCGGATGAGTGAGTCGGGATCCTCCCCAGCGGGAAGCTTCGCCACCAGAACGGCTAGTCCGGCACTCAGGAGAGCCGGAAGGGATTTCTCCACGGCATTCTGGCCGGCATTGTCCGAGTCGAAGCAAAGGATCACCCTATCCACAAACCGCCGTAACAGGCGCGCTTGCTCGCTCGTGAAGGCCGTTCCCTGAGGAGCTACCACGTTCTTCACCCCATGCTCGAAGGCGGAGATGAGATCAATTTGTCCCTCCAGAACGATGGCGCATCCGGCCTCGATCAGTGGACGCTTGCTCTTGTCTAGGCCGAAGAGGACGCGTCCCTTGGAGAAGATCGGCGTCTCAGGCGAGTTCACATACTTCGCCTCCCGGTCGTTGTCGTTGAGAATGCGGCCGCTGAAAGCAACCACTTCGCCGTAGTCATTGCGGATGGGGAACATCAGTCGGTCGCGGAACCGATCATATCCTCCCTGGGTATCACCCTCCTTGGACGTGAGGAGTCCACTCGACAGCAACTCCTCCCGGCTAAATCCCTTGGCCATGGCCCAGTTCCTAAGAGTCTCCCATCCTCCAGGTGCGAATCCGAGCAGCCACTCCACGGCGATCTCCTTGGTGAGTCCACGTTTTTTCAGATAGGCACGTGCGTGCTCGGCATCGCGGTTGCGTAGGAGATTGAGATGAAACCACTCGGCGGCTTCCTTATGGAGTTGGAGAAGGCGGCTGCGCTGGTCGCGCCTTGATTGCTCTGCGGGATCATTGTTCTCGATCAGGACAATACCGGCACGCTGTGCAAGCTTGCGGATAGCGCTGGGGAAATCGATATGCTCGTAATCCATCACAAACCGGAAGACACCGCCTCCGGCACCACAGCCGAAGCAATGGAATGTCTGTCGCGAGGGATTCACATGGAACGAGGGGCTCTTCTCCTTGTGAAAAGGGCAGAGGGCCCGAAAGCTAGTCCCCGCACGCTTCAGTGGAAAATAACCTCCGATAATCTCCGCGATATCGCTGGCATCGGCGACCTTCTGAACACTCTCTTCGGCAATCCGGGGCATGGGCAGAGACTAAAGGCTGAAGGCTGAAGGCTGAAGGCTAAAACAGAGAAGATTGCCAGATCACGCCATGATCATTCGGGCCGCAGAGGCAATGGCCATGATGATGGCCACCCATTCAAAGGCTGCTTGGGAAACTTTCCCGAGAAGGAGGCGCCCCGCGACCATCCCCACAACGATTGCCGGGAGCATCATCAGATTGATCGCCAGGGAGGATATGGTGATCAGGCCGAGATTCCAGCTCAGCGGAACTTTCACCAGGTTAGTGACACAGAAGAACCAGGCGCAGGTTCCGACAAAGGCCATCTTGTCGAACCTCTTGGCCAAGAGGTAAAAGGTCATCGCGGGACCGCCCGCATTGGCCATCATCGTGGTCACTCCGGCCAGAAATCCCGATCCCGTCGCGAGAACTGGGTGATGCATGATTCCGGAGAGTATCCTCCTGTCGAATCGCTGCCAGAGGACGAGTGCCATCATCACAAGAATAAGCCAACCAAGGAAGTGAGAGAAGAGATCGTCGGGGATCCTGCTCATCAGCAACCATCCCGCGATAAGACCCAGAAAAGTCGATGGGAGGAGTCTCCACAGCTCTCCCCACGAGACATGCCTGCGATAGGCGAAGATAGCCATGAAATCAGCCATGATGAGCATCGGGAGCACGGCTCCGGTTGATTCCTTGGCAGGAAAGGCCTGCGCCATGAGGAGTACCGCGATGAGTCCGAATCCACCGAATCCCGCCTTGGTGAAACCGATGCAGAATGCGGCGACAGCCACTAGCAGCCACGCCTGTAGGGTCAGATGCAGGAGGGTCGGCACCTTGCTACTTTGCCGTTTCCAGAGCGTGTTCCAGAGAGTGAAGCTGTTGCTCGAGCAGTTGGGGCCTCATCTCGATTTCCGAGTCTATCTGCCGGACAAGAGCCTGTACGCTGGAGACCACCTGATTTCCGGCGGTTGAGCGGAGAAGTCCCGCGATGCGGCTGCCGGGGACAACGAGATTACTGTAGCAGAGCAGGGTCTTCCCGTCGTGCTCCTCCATACGTAGCGATCCTGAGCATGATTCGGAGTAGCGGGAGTGGAGGACTTTCCAGGAGATTTCATAGGAATTGGCGGAGTGTCTCTTCAGTTCATTCCGCGACACATACAACTCGTCCGGCAGGAACAGGGGCATCTTCAGCGTATACTCTCCATCGTGGATCCAAGGAGCCGGCCGTGAAATGATCCGTACGGAGAGGCAGTTCGGAATGTACTTCGGATCCAGTTCGCAATCCCAAAAAATGGCCGCAACATCTGCAGGCGTCCCTTTCACGAGATGGTAGATCGTGAAGCGGGGCCAGGGCTTGCCTGAGATCTCCTCCTCCAACTCCACCTGTTTGCCAGCGAGAAGCTGCGCATGCTGCTGCTGTGTCAACGCACTCCACATCGACTCCTCAGCGGAGAGCGATGCCGTTGCTCCGGCAAGGAGCAGCAGGAAACAAGCAAACGAACGGATCATGCGGCGATCCTATGCCTCACGGGAATTAGCGGTCAACCTTCAGCGCTTCCCTATCGCAGCGAACCGGGAGGGAGGCCCACTGCCTGCTCAACGGCCTGAAGCTGACCGGCAAGGAGTTGAGGGTTCTTTTGCTTCTCCGTTTCCACCTGGCGTACCAAGGACTTCACGCTATCGACAATGGTGGCCTGTGCCGGCCAACGCAGAAGGCCCGCGAAGTTACTCCGTGGCTTCACGAAGTTCTGATAGCTGAAGATAGCCAGATCACCGTGCGGTTCGATCCGGATCATGCCGATGCATTCTTTTGAGTAACGCGACTCCAGCACCTTCCATGAAATTTCGAAGACATTCTCCGAAGGGCTCTTGATCGTGATCCGCGACACGTAGAGTTCCTCCGGGAGAAACAAGGGCATTCTGAGGATAAACTCCGCCTTGTGCACATCGCGCGAGGGGCGATCAAGGATGCGTGCTGACTTGCAGTTTGGGAGGTATTTCGTGTCCAGTTCGCTGTTCCAAAAGACGGCGGCCACGTCGGCGGAGCTGCTCTTGACCAACTGATAGATCGTCAGTTTTGGCCAAGGATTGTCAGGGATCTCCTCCTCAAGAACGACCTGCTTTCCGGAACTCAGGACCATTTGCTGCTGTGGTGTCAGTCGTTCCCAAAGGGGGAGATTGGAGGCCAGCAGGGAGCCTGTTACGGCAGGAAACAGGAACAAGCCCACGATCAAATGACACTTCATGACAAGATCTTCTGTTGTCATGAGCGATCAGTCAAACTAGAGGGTTCTGCAAACAAGGAGGCCTTCGCTGTTGTCAGTGGATTGGGAGCTTCCAGTGCCGTGGAAAGAGCTATCGCCTCCCTCTCCCCGCTTGTTTGGAATTCTTGCTTCCGGCGGTTTTTTTCACCTTGCTTGATCCTTTGGAAGGGGAGTTCTTCCCCTGAATAGGGAGGAGCAGTGAACTCCAACTGGAACGGGCAAAAGTTTCTCTCAGGAGGGCGAGATCGCTTGCGGAGAGTCTCTTCAGCTCGGCGGCAGCTTTCCCTCCGCTGATGAAGTGACTCAGTGCGGAGAGGAAGAGAACGGGCTGTTCTTCTTCGGCGATGCCGAATTCTTCAGGGAATCCAGCGTCCAGGATCCATGTTCCGGATTCGGTCACCTGCATTAGCTCCTCAGCCCAGCGCATGATCGTTTCCAGAGAATCGCCGTCGGACTTCCGGGAGACCATCTCCAGAATGTCTTCACGTCGCTCCACATTCAGCAGAAGCGCCAGAAAGAAGCGGTGCTCCACATCCTCGATGTTCCCTCGCATCGCTGCGATCCCGTCACGGCGGATGATTTCCAGAAGGGTGGGGACGACCGGTCCTGCAAGGGCTCCGTGCTTTGATGAAAAGACCTCCCAGACATCCTCCCATCCCCCGAGGTTTCTGAGGTGGCTGATGCAATTCTGAAGGATGAAGAAGCCACGTTCAAAATCGAGCTCGCCGACCATCTCGGCAACAAGATCAGCATAGTCGGAATTGCCCGTCTGCTCCATCACATCTAGGAGTTGCTTGCGTCTCATGGTGAGGGCGTCGTGATGGACCGGATCAACAGCTACATGGGGAGGCAGGTAAGTGAACTGAGGTCCTGTTCCCGGATCGGAATGGGTGCGGATGACGACGGTCACCGAGGGGGTCTCGAGGTGGAAGAGCGAGTGGATGCAACTGCGACCCGAGATGATCTGAACCGTATTTCCCGTCTCCAGCAGGGTGGCATCCTTGAGCTTCAACTCGCCGAGACGGAAATGGGCCGTCACGGGACGGACGTTCTCGAACTCAAAGTGGGAGTGAATGCTCGACCCCTCCATCACATGAAAGGCTCCGGAGAACTCGTGCTGATGGATGTCGGTCGTCCCATCCAGCCAGAAGAGGATCTGGATGTAAAACTTGGGATTGTCATAGACGATCAGCTCAGGCTGGCCGAATCCCGAGGATGTCTGAAAGGGCTGCTCATCGTTGAGGAGGAACTCCTGGATCAGAGATCCCAGATCGACGGTGTCCGAGGGAGGATTCTCCAGAAGGACTTCCTCAGCGATCCCAGGGAAGGCGGAGAGATCGAAGTTCTCCTGCTTCCAACGATCATAGACGTTCTGGCCGAGTCCGGTAAAAAAGGGATCCATAGGGCACTCTTTCGCAGCCGTATCCCGGCTACAAGAACCATTCCTCCAGCACAGGCTGCCCCGCACTGAATGGGAGCAGACTGGAGCAGACTGGAGCGGACTGGAGTGGAGTTGGGAGATGCGGACGGATTCCAACTGAGACGGGAACTATGATAATTCCCATCCCATATTGGATATCACCCTAGGCGCTCTATAGATGAGAGATCACGAGGGACTAAAAGGCGCTCTGGACAGCTCCAGCGCCTTTGCTGACACCACGACCTGTGGCGCTGACATCCTGACCGACACCCTTAACGGTGTTGCAACTCGAAAGGGCGCCGACGGCAAGGAAGGTTAGGGCAAGTAAGGTGAGAGTGGTTGTTTTCATAGATTGTAACCCTCCCACATCTCTTGACCGAATCCTATTGGTAGAAGCGCTTAGCTTGCAGGATGAGATCCGAATGAGATCCCTAAGCCATTACATTAGTCATTTCTAAGCATTTACCCATCTAGCTTAGAGGCTTCTCTGAGAGTAGGTTCGATCTATGAAAACAACCGCTATGATTGGAATCGCCTGCTTGATACTCACCCTAACGCTAACTTCGTGCTTCTCCTACAGTAGCACCCAAAGAGGCCGCACTCCCTGCACTACGACTGTTAGTCAACAAACCAGGACCACGCCGAACACGACCACCACAACGCGGTCCACGATTTATTGATTAAGCATTTGATTTCACATGTAGAGAGGCCAGGGGTTCGACTCCCCTTACCTCTGCAAGATCTTCAGGGGACGGCTTCTAGTTTAGGCCGGAACGAGCCTTGGCGACCGCGGCCTTCTCCCTCACATAGGCTTCATGTGTCATGATTGCGAGTTTGTGACGCATGGTGTCGTAGATGGCGAAGGATTTTCCATCAGCAGTGTTCCAAACTCCGTTGATCGAGTAGCAACCTGCAGGCCTCCAGTCGGGACTGGCTCCCTCGCTTTTCAGCAGAGACTTGATCCGATCAGCGGAAAGATCCTCAGGCACTCCTGATTCGGTCTTATCGGAAAAGAGACTCAGGACGTCGCATTTCCCCTTATAGAAATGAACGATCGTGCAGATGCCATCCTTTCGGAAATAGAGTAATCCGCTCTCCTTGAGGGCATCGCGCTCGGGCTTTCCATAACGGGCAATGCACTGATCCTGCGAGGCTCCGATCTCGGCACGCAGCGAGGAGCCCCAGAGAGCTAGAGAACCAAGGATAATCAGAGGCACGATGCGCATTGCCGGCGATCATGGGCGGAAAATGCCGTGCTTTGCACTTGCAAAAGATCTGCCTTACGCCGATCACCGCAGCATGGAATTCACTAATGCCACCATTCATGCCAAGGCCAACATCTACTTCGAGGGGCGCGTCATCTCACATACTGTCATCACCCAGGAGAGTGACCACAAGACGGTGGGGGTCATCCTGCCCGGAACCTATCATTTCGGAACGGGCAAGGCCGAACGCATGGAGATCGTCGAGGGTTCCTGCGAGGTTGTGCTGGATGGAACGGATAAGACGCTTTCTCATGCAGCGGGTCATGCCTTCGACGTTCCCGCGAACTCCGGCTTCACCATCACGGTGAAGCTCGATCCCTGCCACTACATCTGCTCGTTCCTAGGTGCCTGACGGCACCGGGGATAGGTAATAGGTGATAGGTGGATGGGGGATCTTTCGGAACCCCATAGCCGATCACCGGTTTCCCATTACCGATTTTTTTATAATGAGTAAAAAATCTGGCCCGGCCCGCTACGACCGGGCTTATTTCGACCGGTGGTATCGTGATCCGAAGACCCGGGTTAAATCGGGTGCCGCAATCCGCAGGAAAGCTGCCCTCACTCTCTCTGTTGCCGAGTATTATCTCGAGCGCCCCGTCCGTACCGTGCTCGATGTCGGATGCGGGGAGGGGAACTGGTTCTCAGCCCTGCGCACACTGCGACCTAAGATCCGCTATACCGGAGTCGATGCCAGCAGCTATGCTGTGGAGCGCTTTGGGAAGAAGCGGAACATCCAACTCGGCTCCTTTGCCGCGCTCGAGGAAATCGGTCTTTCCGAGGAGTACGACCTCATCGTTTGCAGCGATACGCTCTTTTACCTGCCACTTGGTGAACTCGAGCAGGGAATCGCCTCGCTTGCGCACCGGGCTGCCGGAGTAGCCTTCCTGGAGCTTTATACCAACGAGGATTCACTGGTCGGGGACTTTCCAAAGGAGGGTCTCCAATCGCGCTCCTTTTACATGAAGATGCTCGCTCGGCATGGCTTCCTCTCCGTCGGTTCGCATTGCTACCTCGGGCCCGACATGGCGGAGCGTGCCATGCAGATGGAAAAGGTTTAAGGCTTCATTCACAGGGATGAAGGGGATGAAAGGGATAAACTGTAGAACAATGGATCTTCCGCAAGGAGTGTGTAGGGCCCTAAACTGTTATGAGTTGGCGCAACAGAGAAGTGTTCTTGAAGACAAGCCAATGCAGAATTTCACCACGAAGTACCGACAAAGGACCATCCAAGGTAACTGAAAAGGACTGATGCCAGCCTATTAGACTGAAAGCTGTTAGCGAAATACAGGCATGGACGCAGTGCACCCGTCACGGATGCGCTGCGGGGCGGTTGCTGAGCTGATGTGCTCTCGCAAGCTAGCTTGGGAGAGGCACTTCATTCAGTAACCCAGCTCCGTCTTAACGGAGCCCATGCTAACAGCCCCGACCCATCTTGGTTTCTCTAACTTGGATCCCACTTGGATTGCCCTTCGTGGTTAATAATAGGATCCCCCTTTGCTTCGATCGCTCCCGCGATCCGAACCCTTCATTTTCCCTCAGGCCTCGGGATAAACTCACTTTCTGCGGATGAACCAGAACAATCCCCTTAATCACCTTCATCCCTGTGAAATCTTCATGCTCTTAATACTGTTTGTCATGTAGGTTTCATTCATGAAGATTGCCCGCATCCTGCTCTCTGACGGCAGCATTCATTATGCCCGGCCTCTCGATGACCAGGGCAACGCGATGGAGGTCCTCTCCGGAGATCCCTTTCAAGGCGTTCACCTCACGGGTGAACATATCACCAACTTCACTCTACTGACACCAATGGTTCCGGCGGCAATCCTCTGCATTGGTTTGAACTATCGCCTGCACGCCGAGGAGATGAATGCGAAAATCCCGAAGTTCCCCGTCCTTTTTCTCAAGAATCCTTCAGCCATTCTCGATCCCGGGGCACCAATTCAGATCCCCAGGAACCTGGTCTCCACACAAGTCGACTATGAGGGGGAACTTGCCATCATCATCGGAAAGAATTGTCTCAATGCCACACGAGAAAATGCTCTCGATCATGTCCTCGGCTATACCGTGGCCAATGACGTCAGCGCCCGGGACTGGCAGAAGGAATGGGGAGGCTCCCAATGGTGCCGCGGCAAGTCCTTCGACACCTTCGCTCCGATGGGCCCATGGATAGTCACCCGTGACGAGATCCCTGATCCCAATGCCCTCCGCATCACCACACGAGTGAACAACGAGACCCTTCAAGATTCTAACACAAGCGACATGATCTTTGATGTGCCGGCTCTGATAGAATTCCTGAGCGGCGACACCACGTTGCCTGTTGGCACTGTGATCCTGACCGGCACACCATCGGGCGTGGGCGTCGGAAGGACCCCCCAGCGTTGGTTAAAAGAAGGGGACTCCGTCGAGGTCGAGATTGAGAAGATTGGTATCCTCTCTAATCCCGTCACCTGAGCCTGATAATAGCATCCTCCTCTTGCGTCATCCATTTGTTATGGTACTCGTTATGGTATGGCTGTAATGACCCACCGAGCAACATTTGCCCTAGATGCGAGCGCTATCACCCGGCTTAGGAAATTGGCCACCATCTGGCATACCTCCCAAGCTGAAGTGATCCGCAGAAGTCTGGAAATTGCAGAACAGACCCATTCCCAAAGCAAGGAGATCACGCATCGCCTACAGGCAGCAGAACAGCTCAGAAAACGACTCAAGACACGCAAGATCAACGTGGATTCGTGGATGGAGACCGTCCGTGAATCCCGGAGCTAAGATGCGTACCCCCATTCATCTCGATACGAACTGCTTGATCCGCTTTGCCGGAGGTGCATCGGACAAGCTGTCAGAGTGTATTCTTGCCTGGATAGGACAGGGCATCTCCATTCAGGTGAGTGCGATGGCTTGGGCGGAGTTGCGATGCGGCCCGCTCACTGATGATGATTGCGTTCTGGTATCGGAGATCCTCACGGGTGTGATCCCCATGGATCGTGAAGTTTCCAATGAAGCTGCGCGCCTCTTTAATGCTACGGGACGCCGTTCCCGATCTTTGGCTGATTGCATCATCGCCGCAACGGCCATCAGTTGCTCCGCACAGCTTGTCACTGAGAATAGGGAGGATTTCCAGCCATTCCTTACTCACGGTCTCCAGCTGGCTTAAGCATGGGTAACGCACCCCGCTCTCCCAGTTCATTTAGAGACAGCCTGGCCTCCTTAATTCAAGGAATCGGTCGTGGTCTCAGCCCCGGGATCTTCCCGCTGGTTCCGGGGAAGTTGCTCTCCGAGATCATCGCAGGAGTTTCGCTGGCTGCGATGAATATCCCGCAGGCGATGGGGTATGCCCGGATTGCTGGGACACCTGTCATCACAGGTCTCTACACCCTTCTCTTCCCGGTCATTGCGTTCGCACTGCTCGGAGGGGCGCGCTCACTTTTCGTTGCAGCCGATTCTGCCACGGCCGCAATCCTTGCGACCGGTGTCTCCCCGATGGCTCTTCCAGGTACTGCCGCATTCCTGGCTCACGCCTCGGTGGTAGCAATAATCACTGGAGGTCTGCTCATTCTCGCACGCCTCCTGCGACTCGGTTTTCTGGCTGATTTTCTCTCCCGAACCGTCCTGATCGGTTTCCTCACCGGCGTCGGCTTTCAGGTCGGGATTGCCGTGATTGGCCAGATGCTCGGAATACCGTCGCCCTCCTCGGTGACGCTAGAACAACTCCGTGCAATTCTCACCCATCTCCCGGAAGTTCATGCTCCGACCCTGATCGTTTCTCTGATCGTACTGTCACTCATACTTGGCACCCGACGCTGGACCCCAAAGGTTCCCGGCGCCCTCATTGCGGTGATTGGAACTATCCTAGCCAGCTACCTTCTCGATTTCGGGCACCATGGCATCCGCCTCATCGGTCCCGTGGAAGGGGGATTGCCTCCCTTGGCCCTACCGCTGATTTCGTGGTCAGACGTGAAGGCCCTGCTCCCTGTTGCCGGAGCCTGCTTTGTCATGATCATCACCCAGAGCTCAGCGACCGCTCGAGCCTTTGGAATCAAGCACCACACCGTGCCTGATGAGAACCGGGATCTGCTGGGACTTGGTGCGGCGAATGCTGTCGCGGGACTCACCGGCACCTTCGTCGTCAATGGCAGCCCCACTCAGACAGCCATGCTGGAGTCGTGCGGAGGGCGAAGCCAGCTTGCGAATCTCGCCACCGCTGCCACGGTGGGCGTCGTCCTTATCCTGCTCACTGGACCGCTTAAGTTCCTGCCCCTCTGTGTCCTCGGGGCGATTGTCTTTGTGGTGGCGACAGGGATGATCGACTGGGGAGGATTCCGGAAGCTCTGGACCTGCGGTCGAAAGGAATTCTATGTCGCCCTCTTCACGGCCTCCTCTGTCGTTTTTCTTGGAGTCGAATTCGGCATCGTGCTGGCGATCATCGTCTCACTGCTCGACCATGTCCGCAGAGGATATCAGCCGCGCACTGGCGTCGTCGTCCGCGATCCCGAGATCCACTGGCGTATGGAGAAAGCCGCACCAGGTGTCTTTGTCGAACCGGGTGTTATTCTCTATTGGTTCGGTACAGATCTTTATTACGCCAATGCACCTCACTTCTGTCATGAGATCCGGCATTTGGTCGCCCAATCGCCTGGGGTGAGAGTCATCATCGTCGACTGCGGACCGATCACCTCGATGGACTTCACGGCGGGACGCGCGCTCCTGGAGTTGCATGCCACTCTGATGGAGAGGGGTGTCATCCTGGCCCTCACGCGTGTCACGGAAGGGTTGCGCAAGGATCTCGACCGTCAGCACCTCATCCATGATATCGGAGAGGAAAATCTTTTCAGATCGCGCAAGCAATCTCTGGCTGCCTACCGCGATCCGTCCTACATCCCACCCATCCAAAAGCACATCCCATGAAGCCTGACCCTCTCCACTCTCCTCATTGGAAAAATGGAAAAAGGACTCCGACGCGCACGACTCTTATTTTCTGCCTCTTCGTCAAACGG
>JAIOPL010000018.1 GCA_021413925.1 Verrucomicrobiota bacterium | reverse complement strand
TTCGCGTTGCCTTCTTCTTCCCGGCATATTCGCTCGCAGAAAAACTCAGCTGGTTGTTCATTCCCTCATTCTATCCCAACCCTCCTATCCTGCATAGCATCACTTCGCAGGGCGCCCCGATTAAATCAGCGTTTCCCTAGGATTTATATCCCGCAGAGGCGCTGAGAACGCAGAGAAATTAAAAGCCAACTCCCTTCTCCGATCACTTCATCTCCGCGCCTCAGCGTTTGCTTGCCTGACCGTTGCTTCGCATCCGTTACAGCTACGGGAAAACTCATCGGGCTTTCTTCGCTGCGAGCACTTTCTCGATTTTTTCAAGCGGGAGGCAGTTCACTACATCGGCCTTCGTCAGCCATCCCTTCCGGGCGATGCCGACTCCGTAAATCAGATCCTGCAGACCATAAGTCGTATGGGCGTCGGGGTTGATCGCGCACTTCACCCCCTTCTCCTTGGCAAGCGGCCACCAGCGCCAGTCCATGTCGAGACGCCAGGGGCTGGCATTGATCT
This sequence comes from Verrucomicrobiota bacterium, assembly GCA_021413925.1. Classification (NCBI taxonomy): domain Bacteria; kingdom Pseudomonadati; phylum Verrucomicrobiota; species Verrucomicrobiota bacterium. Next base: position 8,484 of record JAIOPL010000018.1, on the reverse strand, counting down.
CGATGATGGTTCCGGTCTCGGCCGCCGCCTCGATGACGGCGGGGATATTCAACGGATAGGCCTCGCGGGAGAGCAGGAGACGGCCCGTCAGATGCCCCATCATTGTGACATGGGGGTTGCGGATCGCCCGGATGATCCGCTCGGTCGTGGTCTTCTCGTCGGCCGTGAAGCCGGAGTGAACCGAGGCGACTACATAGTCGAGCGTGGCCAAGACTTCATCAGGGAAGTCGAGATCACCCTCCTTCAGGATGTCGCATTCCGTTCCCGCAAAGAGACGGAATCCGGCCTCTTGGAATTCTTTGGAGGCATTCAGCTCCCGGATCTCGGCCACCTGCTCGGCTAGACGTGAGGCATCAAGGCCGCGTGCCTGAAAGGAGCTTTTGCTGTGATCGGCGATGCCAAGGTATTCGAGCCCGAGATCAATGGCAGCCCGGGCCATCTCGAGTAGACTATTCTTTCCGTCGCTTGCTGTGGTGTGGCAGTGGAAGGTGCCGCGCAGGTTGCTCCACTCGATCAGATTAGGAAGCGTCCCTGCCTCCGCTGCGGCAATCTCCCCTTTGTCCTCTCGGAGTTCGGGAGGAATAAAATCAAGGCCCAGTGATTTGTAGAGTTCCTTCTCGTCGTGTATGTCCGGTGGTTGTTCAGCTCCCTCGGCATCACCAACCACGCTGAACCGGTATTCGTTAAGCGACCACCCCCGGTCCAGCGCCCTGCTGCGCAGGCGGATATTGTGCTCCTTACTCCCAGTGAAATAGACGAGCGCGAAGGGAAACTCCTCCGGCTTCACCACACGCAGGTCGCACTGGACGCCATCCTTGAGGCGGACACTTGATTTAGTCGGCCCGCTGACGATCACCTCCTCGACCAGCGGATGATGAATAAAGAATTCCGTAACCTCCTCGGGATGCTTGGAGGAAACCAGGATGTCGAGATCGCCGATCGTCTCCTTGCGGCGGCGGAAGCTCCCCCCCTCGCTGATCTGTCCGACCGCCTCATGGGCGCGGAGATCTGAAAGAAGCTGCTCAGCCAGCACGGCCACCACGTTGATGCGGAAGCGACCGGCATGCTTGCGGTGATCCTCGATCGCTTTCAGCAGCTTCGTCTGGGTCTTTTCGCCAAAACCGGCCAACTCAGCCGCCTTCCCCTCCTTGCAGACCCGCTCCAGATCCTCCACGGATGAGACCCCGAGCTGGTCATGGAGTGCCTTGATCTTCTTAGCTCCCAACCCCTGAAGCTCGAAGAGCTCAAAGATCCCTTCGGGAAAGGAGCCCTTCAGCTCCTCGTAATATTCCAGCTTCCCCGTGGTCACGAGTTCCGTGACCTTCTCGGTGATCGCCTTCCCGATCCCCTCGATCTCACCAAGACGTCCTTCCTCGACGATTTTCTCGATCGGCTCGCTCAGTGACTCGAGAGCACGCGCGGCATTCGTGTAGGCGCGGATCTTGAAGGGGTTTTCCCCTTTCAGTTCGAGCAACTGGGCGATGTGCTCCAAAATCTCACCGACATGGGCAGGCGTTTCTGACATTGGATCAATTAGATTGGACTCTGGCACTGCTGGCAACCAGCGAGCTTCGTTCTTTTTGCCACGTTCTACCCAGCTTGCGGTTCGGCAAAGTGCTGTTCCAGCGCCTCGATGACACGTGCTACCGGAAGGCCGATCACGTTATCCATCGATCCCTCGATGCGCTCGATCAGTCGACCGCGATCTTCCTGGGCAGCATAGGAGCCAGCTTTATCGAGGGGATTAATATCCTTCAGATAGTCAGCAATCATGGCCTCATCAAAAGGGCGAAAGGCAACCAGGGTCGACTCGACAAAGCTACATCGCACCACCGTCCCTCCACGGAGCATGCAGACGCCGGTCAGGACTTCATGGGTTCTACCGGCAAGCAGCCGAAGCATCCCTGCGGCATCTTCAAGGTCACGGGGCTTGCCGAGAATCTGTCCGTCGAGGACCACCACCGTATCGGCTCCAAGCACCACATCACCGGAAGTCGTGGTCGCAAGCTCAAGGGCTTTCATCTCCGCATTGGCAATGACTAAGGAACGCGGAGCAAGCCCTTCCGACAGTTCCTCGACACCAGCAGGACGGACGATGACCTCGAATCCCGCGGCCTCCAGAAGATCGCGCCGCCGCGGCGATGCCGAGGCCAACACAACGCGGCGCGGAACCGGCCCTCTCTTAGGCATTCGCAGAACCGATCTGACTAAATGAGATGTTCGGAGTCGTGAAATCCGACATCCTCACGGATCGAATCCAGGTGACGCTGGGCACGGCGCGTGGAGTGGGGACGATTCCTCACACGGGTCACGACGCTGGCGATCACCGGGGCCAGGGCCAGAGCCCCAGCTACGAGTAGAACGCTGCCGGCTCGGCGACGGGTGTCACCCGACAACTTGTCCGCGATAAGAAGGCCGAGACCGAGGCCGGCCACGGCCTGGGTGAGTCCGATTGTCCCGCTTACGGGGAGATTCTCCGAAAATTTATTGAGGGAAAGCTGTGACATATCATGAATCACTACTCCTCTTCTTTACTGTTCGCAATCCGGAATCGGCAATAAAAGGACGATAAGGCGACAATGTGGCGGCGATTTACTGGATTTCCCATGGCTTGCCTCCATGGCTGCACTCCGATGTCATGGGAAGGTGACTTCGACTTCCCGCGTACTTGGCGTTGACCCCGGATCGGTCCGCATCGGCCTGGCTCTGAGCGACGAAATGGGCTTCATGGCCCATCCCTATTCCACCATCAAGGTGAAGGGAGGAGACTGCCTCACGGGTGCGCCAGAGATCGCCGCCGCGGCGCTCGACAAGGAAGCAGGCATCATCGTGATCGGCCTTCCCCGCAACATGAACGGAACCTACGGCCCCGCTGCCGAGAAAAGCCGGGCCCTGGCCGAAGCCGTCAAACAGCTCACCGCAGCCCGCGTGATTCTCTGGGATGAGCGCCTCACGACCGTCGCCGCCACACGTAGTCTGCAGGAGACGGGGATGGACAGCCGGGCCCAGCGCCAGGTGATCGACCAGGCGGCCGCTGTCCAGATCCTGCAGAGTTGGCTTGATTCGCAGGTAGCAATCTAACAAATGAAGCTGCGTCTTCTGGTTGCCTACGATGGAACCGCCTTCAGGGGATTTCAGAGCCAGACGCACGGACGCACGGTCCAGGATACATTGGAAAAAGTGATTGGGGTTATTGTTGGAGAACGTGTCATTCTGCATGCCTCCGGGAGAACTGATGCGGGGGTGCATGCACTCGGGCAGACGGTCCATTTCGAGCTGACGCCTGAGCAGGTGACGAGGATAGGCCGCATGGGAAAACCAGACCGCTGGGTGGCGGCCTTGAATTCGTCGCTGCCGCCGGAGCTCCGTGTCATGAAGGCCTCGCGGGCCCCCAAAGATTTTCATGCCCGTTTCTCCACCCGAGGGAAGATCTATAGGTACGACATCTGGCACGATCCCGTGCTGCCACCCCATCTCGTCAACCGCTCATGGCATCTCTTTGGTTCACTCGACCGCTCTCTGATCAGGGATCTGGCGAGAAGCGTCGAGGGAACCCATGACTTCCGGGGATTCTGCGCCGACTCGGGATCGCTGCCTGAGAGCACGGTGCGGACCATCAGTCGGGTCGTCATAAAAGAGCGCGGCTCCTCGATCTCGATCACACTCGAAGGAGATGGCTTTCTCTACCGAATGGTCCGGATGATCGTCGGAGGAATAATCCGGGTCGCGCAGGAGAAAGAGGATCCGGACGTTTTTCTCAAACGTCTTGCCGAGGGGCGGCCATGGCCTACTCCGGCGATGGCCCCTGCCCACGGGCTCTATCTAGTGAAAGCGCTCTATCCGCGGAGAAAGACTCGCACGGCTTGATCGCGACTTATGGAGTGATAGCCTCACGGCAGTGCTTCCCATCGTAACATCCATCAGGATCCTGCTGATTCCGCTTCTTGCGGTGCAGTTGTTGCTCACGCTCCCATCGACACTGCGGGGTGAGCTTTCCTATGCAGAGAAAAAGGCTCTTTTTCTGAAATCCGGCTCAGGAGGGATTAAGTCAGCTTCTCACTCCCCCTCCCCCTCCCACTCGCAAAAGCAGAAGCACCCGTCGCCATCTCCCTCTCCGCATCCCTCTTCCCACAAGCCTGCTCACTATAAGAACGGGAAGAAAAAGCCCGCCCATCACCATCCAAGCCCTTCGCCCACCCTTCAGCATGATCAGCCATCTCAGCCATCTCAGCCATCTCAGGCAGCTGCAGTTCTGCCCTCACCCGAGCATGTAGCTCCAGCGACCTCCCAATCCTCCTCTCTGCCACTGCCACTGCCACCGCCCTCAGCTCTGCCTTTACCCCATGGCGCAACACCTTCTGCCCCCATCACGATCGAAAAATCAGGCGTCGAAACCTCAGTGGGAATGGAGCCCGCGCCTACTTCTCAGAAGGAAGAAGGTTTCTGGAGCAGGATGTTCGGTTCGCATCGGACTTACAACTACCTGAGCGCTTCCTCCCGCGCTGCCATCGACCGCGCCCCGGTGCGTCGCGGTCGCTGGAAATATATCGTCGTCCACAACAGCGGTACCCGCGAGGGGAACGCACGGGTCTTTGACATCTACCATCTCCGCGTTCGCCACATGAAGAACGGCCTGGCTTACCATTTCGTGATCGGCGACGGGCACGGCTCGGGCGACGGAAAGATAGAGATTGGCCGCCGCTGGACAGCGCAGCTCAACGGCGGCCATGTGGCCAGCGATTACCTCAACGACATTGCCCTAGGCATCTGCCTCGTTGGCGACTTCAACAGAGAGCAACCCACTAAGGCCCAGATCGGGGCGCTTGAGGAGCTCGTAGCTTATCTGAGGGATCGCGCCGGCAAATCCCAGGGCCATAAAGCCATCGTCTATGCCCACAAGGAGATCAACCCCAGGCCCACCGACTGCCCCGGGGAGCACTTTCCTTACAGCTGGCTACATGCCACGTTCGGGAAATCCCATTAGGAAAACAAGGCCGCCTCATGAAAACCTATCTCATCCTTTTGCTGGCGATAGCCGCCGAAGTGGTTGCCACATCAGCATTGAAAGCCTGTGAAAATTTCACCCGTCTGACCCCCTCGATCCTTGTGGTGGTGGGATACGGAGTCGCCTTTACCTGCCTCTCGATGACGCTGAAGACCCTCCCTCTTGGAATCGCCTACGCAATCTGGTCCGGAGTCGGCACCGCACTTGTCGCCGTCGTGGGATGGCTTGTTTACAAGCAGCAGCTTGATCTTCCCTCCATCCTTGGAATTTCCCTCATCATCTCGGGGACCATTGTGCTGAATCTTTTTTCCAAGGTCTCGGTGCATTGAATCCCGATGGAATGCCCTTCTCAGGAATGAGGTGCAGGAATCAATTCTCGCGCTGAGGCGCTGAGACGCGGAGAATATTTATGAATTTCCATTCCAATCTCTCGGACCTACCAGTCTAATAGCCTTCAGCCTAACTACCTTCTTTCCATGAACATCGGCATTACAGGAGGAACGGGCTTTATAGGTCATGCAGTGCAAACGGCCCTCACATCGCGGGGTGACTCGGTCGTGCTCTTCAGTCGTCGCGAGGGGAAGGGAAGACGGCTCTTCTCTCTCACCCAGCCCCTGGATGTGACCGGCTGCGACGGGCTCGTGCATCTGGCGGGCGAATCGATCATCGGTCTCTGGACTAAGGAAAAACGCCAACGCATTCTCGCCAGCCGCGTCGAAGGGACAAGACGACTGGTCGAAGGGATCGCCGCTGCTAAGTCCACGGAGAGGCCTCGCGTGCTCGTAAGCGCTTCGGCGATCGGCTTCTACGGAGACACAGGAGAGAGGATTGCCGATGAGGATTCCCCTGCGGGCAGCGGATTCCTGGCCGAAGTCGCCCAGGAATGGGAGGCTGAGGCCATCAAGGCGGAGCAGTACGGGGTCCGTGTGGTAAGGCTGCGTATCGGATTCGTTCTCGGCCGCGACGGGGGTGCAATGAAACTGATCAAACCTGTCTTCCGGGCAGGCCTCGGCGGGCGTCTCGGATCGGGCGGCCAATGGATGTCGTGCATCGAAGTCGACGACCTGGCCTCGATGGTGCTGGAGTGCCTGTGCAATGAGGCAATCAGCGGCCCTATGAATGCCGTGATGCCGGAGCCGGTCACCAATGCCGAGTTCACCAAGGCGGCGTCTCGCGCAGCCCACCGACCGGCACTCTTTCCGGCCCCGGCCTTTGCCCTGCGCCTCATGCTCGGAGATCTCTCCCACCTGATGCTGGACAGCCAGCGAATCATCCCGGAACGGTTCCAAGGGCTTTCTTTCCCCTATCAGTACGGAAATGTCAGCACGGCGATGGCCGAGGTCTTTCGATAATCTTCAGATACAGTGGAGGCATCTCTTCTTGCATGAAACGGATCATAGAGTACCCTTGAAAGTTCTTCTTATTTATGTCCACTACGCCCGTCTCCCTTAAGGCCAAGATCGTTCTCCAGCTCCTAGTCTGGGTTCCTCTTCTGTCCACCGTTTATGCCATTTTCACCCTTTGGGGCCGTTTCATCTCCTTAACGGATCTTGTCATCCTACTTGTCGGGTACACTCTCTGTGCCTTGGGCATCACTGTGGGCTACCATAGAATGCTGACCCACAAGGGGTTCGAAGCTCCCGATTGGATCCGTGCCTTCTTCCTTATCTGTGGTTCCATGGCCTTCCAGGGACCTGCCCTGAACTGGGCCGCCACTCATATCCAGCATCATGCCAACTCCGATGATGACATGGATCCTCACAGCCCCGTGAAGAGCTTCTTCCATGCCCATATTGGCTGGATTTTGGATGACTTCCGTCCCGATTTGCAGCGCTACGCCGGCCCCCTGCTCAAGGACAAGCTGGTGGTCTTCATTAGCAACACCTTCGTGCTCTGGGCATTCCTAGGTCTCCTGATCCCTTTCCTGATCGGATACGCACTCGGCGGACTGAGCGGCGGCGGCTATGCACTCCTCTGGGGAGGTGCGGTACGGATGTTCCTCAACCATCACGTCACCTGGGCGGTGAATTCCGTCTGCCATACCTATGGTAACCGTGAATTCGTAACAACAGACCAGAGCCGAAACAATCTCCTGATCGGCCTGCTAGCCATGGGTGAGGGATGGCATAACAATCATCATGCTTTCCCACGCTCTGCCAACCACGGCATGCACTGGTGGCAGATCGATCCCTCCGCCTACATCATTGGCACCTTGGAGAAACTCGGCATCATTCACAAGGTGGTCCGCATCGCGCCCGAACGCCTAGCCATCCGCCGTATCAGTGCCGATGTCTCCGAGGAACGTGATGTCCTGCCAGGCTTGCACCTTTCCGGCGTGGTTATGGAACGCGGCACGGCCATGGCGGCCGCAGCCACAACAGTGGCGGAAGTCGTTTCCCACGCAGCCTCCCAGCAGCCTCCGCTTTAAGAGATCGGAAGCTTGGGACTGGGACCTGGGATCCCGACTGCACTGATGAACAGGCCACGATCCACCAATCGTGGCCTTTCCCATTTATGGGAGATCTACGGGATCATGTTCCGCAATTCCCTGATCCGGGAGATGAACTTCAAGTTGAACTTCCTTCTCTGGATGGTGGTGGAGGTGCTCTGGTTCATGGGCCAGATCGTCTTTATCGAAGTGGTCTTCTCCTATGTGGGGGCGATCGGGGGATGGACGAAATGGGAGGTCGTGTTGCTGATCGGTACCCACCAGCTGATCGGACAACTCTTCCAAGCCTTCTTCTACATGAATCTGGCCAATCTCCCCGAACTCGTCCGCACCGGAAAGATGGATTTCATGCTGTTGCTGCCGGTCGACACGCAGTTCGTTGTCTCTCTGAAGCAATTCGGCATGGATAATGTGGTCAATGCCTGTGTCGGAGGAGGCTTTGTCGCCTTTGCCCTCTGGAAACTGGCGGTGTTGCCCACGGTCGCACAACTCCTACTCTATGCCGTGGCGGTCTGCTGCGGCATTCTGATCCATTACTCCATCATGCTTGTCTTTGCCGCCTCCAGCTTCTGGTTGGTTCGCTCGCAGGGCCTCATCCACGGCTACTACAGCCTCTTCAACATCGGCCGCTACCCCGACACGATCTACCGGGGAGCCTTCAAGCTCGTCTTCAGTTGGCTGATCCCCGTGATCATCGTGGCCAACATCCCCTCACGACTGCTCATCCATGCGGCCGAGAATCCCTGGCCCATCATGCTGCAGTTGATCGCAGCCACCCTCCTGATGGTGGGCGCAACGCGCCTGATGTGGAACTCGGCTCTCAGGCACTATTCGAGCGCGAGTTCTTAACTGCAAAAGCTGAAACTTGGGACCTGAGACCTGAATCTCTCTAGGGAACCGCTGATTAAAGCGCCTTTTTCAAAGTCTGGCTAATTTTGATGAGGAGGAAGGGATTGGGGTGATATTTTTGATCATCTTGCATCGAAGCTGACTCTCGGATTGGCAGATTTGTGCAGTGGCAGGATGCCAC
>JAIOPL010000017.1 GCA_021413925.1 Verrucomicrobiota bacterium | reverse complement strand
CCCCGTCTGGCCACTGATCCTGCGTTATCAGTTTCAGGTAGGCTTTTGGATCCTGAGCCGCCCCCATCATTTTGCCCCGCCGCTCACGAGGCAGGATTTTCATTTTTCCGAAATCCTGCAATGGGACAACTTTGTCGACATTGGCCTACCCCTCGCCGTGGGGGGGGCAGTTTTTGCTACCCCCGTCTCCCTGATCAGCTACTTGGTAGTTCTGCAAATCATGAGGATCAGGGCAGCCCGAAGGAAGAAGCTTGAACAAAAGCCTGGGTTCCCTGACCGCGCCTGGGAGCAGCCTTAGTTGAATTCCTTGAGAGAGCGGTTTCGTTTGGGGCTGCCTATACACCTTTTGGCTTGTTTAGACATAGGCTGAAGGGTCTATAGTCTCGCCCCTTACTCTTATGGCGGATCCTATCCTCACTTTTGGCCTTCCCTCCGGCAGTCTCATGGAAGCAACCCTCTCGCTCTTCAAGCGGGCGGGCTTCTCCATTTCAGGTGCCAGTCGCTCCTATCGTCCCGTTGTGGATGACCCGGAACTCCGCCTTCGCCTCCTGCGCGCTCAGGAGATCAGTCGCTACGTCGAGGGGGGCTTCCTGGATTGCGGCATCACTGGACGCGACTGGGTCGAAGAAAACGGCTCTGATGTCGAGGTGCTCGCCGAGCTCCCTTACAGCAAGGCCACGGCCAACCCGACCCGCTGGGTGATCGCCGTGCCGGAGGATTCCCCTTACAAGTCGGTCAAGGATCTCGAGGGTAAGCGCATCGCCACCGAGGCCGTCGGACTCACCCAGCGCTATCTGGAGAGCAACGGAGTGAAGGCAGCGGTGGAGTTTTCCTGGGGTGCTACCGAGGTGAAGGTGCCCGAACTTGTCGATGCGATCGTCGATATCACCGAGACCGGTTCCTCCCTCCGCGCCAACAAGCTCCGCATCCTCGAGACCATCATCGAGTCGTACCCTGTCTTTGTGGCGGGGAAGGCCGCCTTTGCCGACAAGTGGAAGAGGGAGAAGATGGAGCGCATCGCTCTCCTGCTCGTCGGGGCGCTGACTGCACGTGATAAGGTCGGCCTGAAGATGAACCTTCCTCGGACAAAGTTGCAAAATCTCCTCGACGCGCTACCCGCTCTCCGCAATCCTACCGTTTCGCCTTTGGCCCAAAACGACTGGGTGGCTGTGGAGACTGTCATCGACGAAAAAATCGTTCGGGAGATCATACCGCAACTGAAGTCACTCGGTGCCGAAGGCATCATCGAATACCCTCTGAACAAAGTCGTCTACTAAAGCGACTCAGACCTACAATTCTACGCAAGTAGTCCAGAACCGAACACAGCCCGATGGGATCAATCAAAAAGAAACGCAAAGCCAAGATCGCAAAGCACAAGCGCCGCAAGCGCATGAAGCTGAACCGCCACAAGAAGCGCCTGCGTTATAAGTCCTAGTAAAGCTAGGCCCCTGTTTAGGGCAACGCTTCGCCAGAGAATCGGCGGAGAAAATTTCAAGAGAAGGCTTCCGAAGAATACTTACGGGAGCCTTTTTCGTTTTTCTGGGGAGTCTCCCGCACTGAAACACTCACAGGGATGAAGGGGATAAAAGGGATGAGGAGGTAAAGCCAAGGGCATCTGTATTCTGGGGATCATTTTCATCCCCTTCATCCCTGTGAATTACTCGGGTCTCAGGCCCCGATATCGCGGCGGAGTTGCTTCCCCTCGAAGGCAATCTTGTCGGCAGCCGCATAGGCTTTATGCCGGGCTTCCTCAAGCGAAGCGCCCAGAGCGGTGATGCCTAGGACGCGTCCTCCACTCGTGACAACCTGACCATCTTTCAAGGTGGTGCCGGCATGGAAGACCATGACGTCGGGATCGGCGTTGGCCGCTTCGATGCCTGTGATGACTTTTCCTTTCTCGATCGGTCCGGGATAGCCGCCGGAAGCCAGCACGATACAGACCGCCGCACGCTCGTCCCAGACGGGCTTCACCTTGGATAGCTTCCCCTCGATGGTGGCCTCGATCAGATCGAGGAGATCGCTTTTCAGGCGGCGCATCAGAGACTGTGTTTCCGGATCGCCGAATCGGCAGTTGAACTCCAGCACCTTTGGGCCTGCCGGCGTCATCATCAGTCCGGGGAAGAGCATCCCCTGGAAGGGAAAGTCATCGACCGCAAGCCCTTTCACAAAGGGTTCCAGAACTTCCTGCTTGAGACGCTCCTGCATCGCGGCATCGACGACCCCGGATGGGCTGATCGTTCCCATGCCGCCGGTATTCAGTCCCTGATCTCCCTCGAGGGCTCGCTTGTGATCCTTGGCATCGGGAAAGAGGAGATAGTTTTTCCCATCAATCAGCGCATGGAGCGAACACTCGGGGCCGGTCAGGAATTCCTCGATGACAATGATATTTCCAGCCTCGCCGAAGACCTTCTCAATCATGATCTCCCGGATAGCCGCCTCAGCCTCTTTCTGCGTCTGGGCGATCACCACCCCCTTGCCGAGAGCCAGTCCATCTGCCTTCACAACCAGCGGATACCTTGCGTTGGCGCAATGGGCCAGAGCAGCCTCCGGGTTGGAGAAGGTGGCAGATCCCGCCGTCGGAATCCCGTGGCGGATCATGAATTCCTTGGCAAACGACTTCGAGGATTCGAGTCGGGCGGCTGCTGCCAAGGGCCCAAAGACCCGAAGGCCCTCTTTCTGGAAAAGATCGACGATCCCTGCGGCGAGCGGGTCATCGGGACCGACAACGGTAAGATCCACTTGCTCCGACTTGGCCAGAGCAAGCAGGCCGGGAAGATCGCTCGCCGCGATCGGATGATTGGTGGCGAGTTCCGCCGTCCCTGCATTCCCCGGGGCGCAGATAAGCTCTGTCACACGCGGGCTCTGAGCAAGCTTCCAAAGAAGGGCATGCTCACGGCCACCCGATCCGATCACGAGAATTTTCATCGGGCTAAGATGAATGTAGCCTGCGGCGTCTGTCGAGAGAGAGAAGCGCGAAGGATGAAACCTGAAACCTGAAGAAAACACCGGCGATTCCAGATATCACCACCAGAAGTTTTATCCAAACTGGCTTACGCTACCTTAAGTGAGAAGGATTCTCTTCTACACTTCAGGATTCAGCTTTCAGCTTTCAGGCTTCAGGCTTCAGGCTTCAGGCTTCAGGTTTCAGGTTTCAGCTTTCAGGTTTCTCCCCTTCATATCTCCCCCCCATTCCTGCCAGCGGATGACGTACATCGGGGAGAATGGCGGTGGTGGAAACCTCGATCTCCCTTTCCTGACCGAGCATATTCAGCAGGATCGCCACGCGTTCACGAGCCGGCAGGATCCGGGTGACCAGGGCGCGAACTCCCAGGAATGGTCCCTCGATTACCCTTATCTCCTCTCCCTCCTTGATTTCGCAGGCGATCTCTACGGTCTCGTTGTCAGCCACATGGTGTCGCAGGTCAGTGATGATCGAGTCGACCAGCACGGCTGGCCTATTGCCGAAGGAGAGTGTCTTGGCGACACCGCTGGTCGCGGCGATGCGACGGTACAGCTCCGGATAGATAAAGCGGGCAAAGATGTACCCGGGAAACATTGCCTCACTCACCCAGGCAACGCCGGTTGAGCGGGCCCGCTTGAAGCGAATCTTGGGGCAGAAGACTTCAATCCCCAGCTCTCCACGGAGCAGGCGCGTCGCCACAGCTTCCTGCTTGGGTCTGGTTTTTACGCAGTACCAAAGCAACTCCTGAGAGAATTGGGGAGCGGATGTTTCTGGGGCCGACATTCCGCCATCCTGCCATGATTGATCACATCCCGCAATGCACTCGCAATTGTGGCGAAATCGTGACATAGTGACCCTTGGAGAAAGGGTAGTTAAGTTTTACACAACCTATTGTGTCTGAAGCAGAACTCTACCACTACAGGAGTGTTTGGATCTCCGATGTCCATCTGGGCACCCGCGGATCCCAGGCGACGGCATTGCTGGGGTTTCTCCGCACGTTTGAGTGCGACACCCTGTATGTCGTGGGCGACCTGATCGATATCTGGGCGATGAAGCGCGGTGTCTACTGGACACAGGAGCACAGTGACGTGATCCAGAAAATCCTGCGCAAAGGTCGCAAGGGTTCTAAGATCATCTACATCCCGGGCAATCATGATGAACGGATCGCCGATTTCACGGGTGATTATGCCAATGTCCACATCCAGTCGCGTGCCTTTCACACGACGGTCGATGGCAGGAAGCTTCTCGTGGCACATGGCCATGAGCTCGACACCGTTGTCCAGAATCTCGGATGGCTGGCCCATGTGGGTGATATCGGCTATACCCTGCTCTTACAACTCAACGGCCCGGTGAATTTTTTCAGAAGGCTGCTTGGCCGGGGGCACTGGTCGCTCAGCGCCTACGTGAAGAGCAGCGTGAAGAACGTGGTGAACTTTATCGGTGGTTTCGAGGAGTCAATGGTGCGCTTCGCCTCCGACGCTGAGGCCGACGGGATCATCTGCGGTCATATCCACACGGCCGCGATGCGCAAGATCAAGGAACTCGATTACTACAACACCGGGGACTGGGTGGAGAGCCGCACGGCGCTTGTGGAAGAGGATGATGGCAAGCTCAAGCTGCTCAAGTTCTCCTCCTCCGGGGAGGTGATCCAGACGCTTGCTGTCTGCGGAGCCACGGAAGGGATCGTGGTGAATAAAGAGCCTTTCATTACCGATTTCCCAAGCGAACCGCTTGCGGTCTGAAAAAAACTGGCGGGACTCCCCGTCACAGCTTATTTAGAGAGGCTGTTCGATGACCATCTGCCTCCTTAAATCCAAGATCCACCGCGCCGCAGTCACGGGCGCCTCCATCGACTACGAGGGAAGCCTGACCATCGCCTCCGATCTGGCGGAACGTGTCGGCCTGCTACCCTACGAGAAGATCCTGGTTGGGAATATGGGGAACGGGGAGCGCTTCGAGACCTATGTGATCTATGGCCCTCATGGATCTGGAGCAATCGAGCTCAATGGAGCCACTGCCCATCTCGGCAAGATAGGCGACCGGCTCACCATCATGTCTTATGCATGGCTCTCCGGGCAGGAGGTTGCCCGTCATAAGCCCTCAGTGATCCTGCTCGACGAGAAGAACGCGATTATCAGGGCCTAGGTGCTAGGCATTAGGAAATTCCCTAGTGCTGTTTCGGATTGATTGGACGTATGGACAAAGGAAGAAATATCGCGCAGAGGCGTAGAGTTTTTGTGTCTCATGGCAACGTATCTTTGGAGACATCGGTGACAGTCTTCGGCCCCAATCCTTTGTCTTTTCCTCCGCGCCTCCGCGCCTCTGCGCCCCTGCGCGAGTCCTTGTATTTATCGCCGGTCAAAATGAGCACTCAAAGAACAACAGATTAATTAGATGATGCTCTAAGCTCTAGCCTCAACCGGTGCTGGTTTTGTGAGGGGAAACCAAGGGATCAAGAGTATCCCGCAAGCGCAGAGTATCCCGCATAGCGGAATCGCGAAGCCAATGCCCATGCGATCAGCCACCCAGCCTGCAATCCAACTGCCGATGGCAAGCGATCCCTGGAAGGTTATGAGATAGAAAGAGATCGTTCGGCCCCGTACCCAATCCGGCGAGCAGAGCTGCACGGAGACATTGTGATTTACTGCGACGACGATCCAGAAGAGGCCGCCGCCGAACATCGCCAAGGCGACAAGCGTAGGGCTTCTACCCAGGCCAACGACGACCACGCAGGCCGAAAAAAATACCAGACAGGCACCTACCATCGTATCGATCGGAAAGCGCCGCCTCATCACCGGGATAAAGATGGCCCCGAGGACCGATCCCACACCGAAGGCACTCAGGAGAATTCCGTAACCTGTGGCGCCGGTTCCCAAATGGTCGCGTGCCACGACGGGGAGCAGTGCCAGGACTCCCGATCCCGTCAGCATGAAGAAGAAGGTACGAAGCAGAATGCCCCTGATAAGCGGTGTTTCTTTCAGGAATTTCCAGCCCTCTCCCAGGGAGAGGAGTACAGCGCGAGGGGTTGCCTTTCCTTTTGATTGAGGAACGAGATGAGAGGGAACGCGCCAGAGCCCTGCCAGCACGGCCAAAAAAGAGAAGGCATTGATGGCAAAGACCCAAGCCGCTCCCAAGGCACCCACAAGGAACCCTCCCAGCGCCGGACCGATCGATCGGGCGAGATTGAAGCTGATGCTGTTCAGCGAGACGGCGGCGGCGACCTTGTCCCGTGCTACCAGATCCTGCAGCAGGGTCTGCCATCCCGGCAGATGGATCGCCGAACCCATGCCCAGCAGGAACAGTAGCAGCAGAAGTTGCAGTGGATGCAAATGACCATTCCAAGTCATCACCGCCATCAGCCCTGCCGTGGTCATCATCCAAAGCTGGGCTCCGACCAGCAGCCTGCGCCGGTTGACAAGATCGGTCAGCACTCCGCCGGCCAACCCAAGCAGAAAGGCTGGAAGGCTAGCCGCCGTCTGGACCAGACCGATCAGGAGAGGGGAGGTCGTCAGTGTCGTCATGAGCCATGCGGCTGCGGCGGCATGCATGAGTGTCCCCAGATTGGAGAGGAAGTTGGCGATCCAGAGATCGCGGAACTCAGGCTGGCGAAGGGGGGCGATGCCGGGACCGAAAAGCTTCTCGCTCATCGGAAGATGAAAAGTCCCGGATGCCTCATAGTGATATGGAAGGCATCCTCCCATGGAAGCCCTGTTTCGGGCGAGCGGGATCAGCTCGCCCCAGCGGGAGCAGGAAGATTAATCTCTATCCATGAAACCATCGCTCAAGGACTTGTCTCTTCTTAAGAATCAGGCATATGCGTCTGGATATTGGTGTGACGCGCGGAGCGGCAGAGTGCTGGAGGTGAGAGATCCCGCAGATGGGCAGATTCTCGGAAGCGTTCCCTCGCTTTGCGCGGAGGAGGTTAAGGAAGCAATTTTGGCAGCGCAAAGCGCTATGGCACTCTGGAAAAAAGAACTAGCAAGCATTCGCTCGAAAATTCTCAGGCGATGGTTCGATTTGATCACAGAACACACAAACGATCTCGCTGCGATTCTAACAGCTGAACAGGGTAAACCTCTTGCGGAGGCACGCGGGGAGATTGCTTATGCAGGCTCTTTTGTAGAATGGTTTGCCTCAGAGGCAAACCGGTTGGACGGAGAAATCATTCCAGCGCCTTCTGCCGATAGACGGATCCTGGTGCTCAAAGAGCCGGTTGGTGTCTGTGCCGCGATCACGCCATGGAATTTCCCTTCCGCCATGGTGACGCGCAAGGTCGCTCCAGCCCTTGCCGCCGGATGTGCTATTCTCGTAAAACCTGCCTCCCGAACACCCCTCTCTGCGCTGGCACTTGCTGCCCTAGCCCTCCGGGCCGGCCTTCCTGCGGGCCTCTTTTCCGTCCTCACAGGGGAAGCCTCTATCATCGGGTCAGCCTTCACCGCGAGTCCGGCAGTTCGCAAGCTCAGCTTCACCGGGTCGACGGAAATAGGAAAATCGTTGATCCGCGACTGCGCCGGAACGGTGAAGCGCGTCACGATGGAACTTGGGGGAAACGCCCCCTTTATTGTTTTCGATGATGCCGACCTTGAGGCTGCAGTCGAGGGAGTCATCATCTCTAAATTCCGGGGAAGCGGTCAGACCTGCATCTGCGCCAATCGGATCCTTGTAGATGCGCGCGTTGAGGAACGCTTTACGGAACTTCTTGCAACAGCCATCAGGAAGCTCACCGTCGGCCCAGGAACCAAGGAGGGAGTGATGCAGGGACCGCTGATTGACCGCTCTGCCGTGGAGCATATCAAGCGACTCATTGATGATGCCGTCACAAAGGGTGGCAGGGTGCTGGTTGGCGGCAAGCCCCATGCTCTGGGCGGCACCTTCTTCGAGCCAACGTTGCTGACGGGATGTACTCTCGCCATGCAGATTGCCAACAGCGAGATCTTTGGACCGATTGCCCCGATCTTTAGCTTCGAGAACGAAGCGGAAGCAATCACACTTGCCAATGCCACTGAGTACGGACTGGCGGCATACTTCTACAGCCGTGATCTCGCAAGGGTCTGGCGCGTTGCTGAAGCATTGGAGTGCGGCATGGTCGGTGTGAATACCGGGATTATTTCCAACGCCGCCGCACCCTTTGGTGGCATCAAGGAATCCGGCTATGGACGGGAAGGATCACGCCACGGCATCAATGACTATCTGGCTTTGAAATACCTCTGTATTGCGGGGCTTGGTTCCTGAGCAACGTTAGCGCCTCGGAGCCGACGTTTCGAATCAGACACCTTTACTGCCGGTGCGTTTTGCATCCGATGCTAACGCCGAGACCTTCACGGTTTCGGCAGCTGTTCTCGCCCTCATTGCGGTCGCTTCGTTGTGATGTTTGCTAAGTCCATTCCGGGTCAGATCGCGATCCTGCCGTGAGGTATGAACCCGGTTTTTCATGGCTGCCTCGCTCTTGATCCGGGTGTTTGATTTGTGGGATGTGGTGCTCATAGGTTCTGAATCAAGCATCCGCCCGATCCACTTCCAATCAAGGCTAGCACTCTAAGCAAAGGGCTTATTCGGGCCGTCCAATCTCCCTCTCCATCAACAATAAGTTGATGGAGCCGGCAATACGTGCCCCTGGGAAGGGGCCGGATAGACTGTGCGCTGCACAGCCCGCAGGGCGAGCCGAGCGGGTGCGAGCGAGTCAATCGGATTATCCCTCCCTATGGGAGGGCTCTGGATTAAGGCTTCGCAAAATAGAAATGCCGCTGATCGCGGCATGCCAATACCGGGCCGTGGGTACGGCCGGGATAGCCTGCACAAGGTGCAGCCCGGAGGTGCGCTACTTGCGGGCGCAAGAGCGGCAATCGAACTGAAGTTTTGAACTCGGGCATGCCCATGCCGTTCGCCATTCGCTTTCGCTCAGGCTGTTCTTTCAGAACAGTCCAATCTCCTCCCGCCAGTCGGAGATTTCATCCGCTCCTCTCCATCAACAATAAGTTGATGGAGCCGGCTGTCGGATTCGAACCGACGACCGCCTGATTACAAATCAGGTGCTCTACCAACTGAGCTAAGCCGGCAACTAGCGCCTAAAGGTGTCATGAAGACGCTTGCAGGGCAAGCATTGGCGCTTCACTTAAATCTTCGACTGGATCCAGCGGATCACCGAGCCCAAGACTGGAACATGATCCCAAACTCCCTGGGCGGAATCCCAGAAGTCCTGATGGATCAGTACCCTTCCTTGCGGATCGAATCGCACTAGTGTGACCCCGATCGTCCGGACGGTCTTCCCCTTGGCGAGATGCTTCATCCTGGTATCCATGGTCCAGCGGAAGTAGTAGTTATGACCAGAGACGGCGACATCGTCGAAGACGACGGTCATGCTCTCAAGCCCTTGGGCCGTCTTGATGAAATAATCCCGGATCGCTGGGGAACCATGGATCGTCTTCAGGGTGTCGTTCAGATAGGCATCGGGCGCATAGACCTTTTCGGTTTCATGCCGGGCGGTTCGTTCGTCCAGATGGCCGAGGAAAATTTCGAAACGGGAGATGGCTTCCTGCTCGGCGGCACTTCCGCGGGGTGGACCCTGTACGGTGGATGTGGATGCCATGGCCTCCTGGAAGGATGATACGGACGAGGAGACCGGATTCGCCGGCGCGGTAGCCCAGGGCATGAGTGATAGCACAAGTACTAGAAAGGAGAGTCTCATGCGCCCAAGGTTCCCCGCTTCGTCCGCCGCGTCAACCTTCTCGAACTTGTCTTCAGGCGAAGTTATCGCGATAAAGGAAGTCATGGGACGCAATGAGCAGAGTTTTCTGATGGAGATCGCAGGCCCGAAAATCGAGGTTCCCGATCTGCTGAAGTTCGAAACGGCGCGCAACCACAGTCTCTCCAACACGATCATGAGTCGATTGAAGGACTTGGAGCGCGAGTACAACGAGTTGGTCGCTCTCCAGAAATGGAATCAGTTTGTCGAGGAGTTCAAGATCAACACACAGGTCCGTCTGAATCAGAATTATTATCTCTACGAGTCGGGAGACCGTAAATTTCTCTCACTGCTAAGCCCCGAGGAACTTGGATCTTCGTACACATTCCACGGAAAGACCCGGCTGCACAGCGAGGGATTCTTCGTGAAGGTCGAGGAAGAGAAGTCTGTGGCCAAGCCGGCCTGAAGTCTGGATGAGCATTCCGGCTCGACTGCTGCTGGTTCTTGTCGCGGGGTTGCTCTGCTGGGGAGTGATAAGGAACGTCTCGCCCCTGAAAACCGGGGGATTCGTCACGGAGCAGGCCGTCCGAATTAATGAAAAGCCCTTTTTTGAGAAGCAGTTGATCAATCCGGAGCAGGGATTGCCGATGGTGCATGTGGCATCCTTGGCCCAGATGTCCGAAGGGATCAGGGCCGTTGTCTGGTATGGCGGCACTGCGGAGTGTCAGCCCGATGTGAAGATCTACTTCTCACAGCAGGAACCGAGCGCTGCATGGACGGCTCCACGCGTCATCATGACGAGGGAGCGGGCTGAACAGGATTTGCGCCGGCCCGTAAAGGCGCTCGGCAATGCCCTTCTGCTTGCGAACACGGATGGATCGCTCCGGCTGCTCTTCGTGACTATCGCCATGGGCAAATGGTCGGGAAGCCAGCTCAATAGCTGCCTCTCCAAGGATGGCGGACTCACCTGGTCACGTGCAGAAAGGCTGACACTGAGCCCCTTCTTTAATTTCTCCGAACTCGTCCGCAATCGCGCGATTGCGCAGCAGGGGAGCGGATGGTGCGTTCCGATCTATCAGGAGTTCCTTGGGAAGTTTCCCGAGCTGCTCTGGCTCGGAGAACGTCATGGCAGGCTGACCTACCGGAAAACACGGATTACAGGAGGCTGCTCGACCTTCCAGCCATCCTTGATCCCGGTCAGCGAAGAATATGCCGAGGTGCTTCTGCGTGACTACACAAGTGCCCGGAAGATCCATTTCAGCAGTTCGTATGACGGAGGCCGCGACTGGCCTTTCGTGACCGCTACCGAACTTCCCAATCCTGATGCGGGGATTTCCGGGCTGCAGCTTTCCGATGGGAGGCTTTTGGTGGCCTTCAATGACTCGGCGAAGGATCGCTCCAATCTCACGCTGGCGATCGCTTCCAAGGATCGGACAACGTGGCGGAGGATCGTCGCGCTAGAGAATGAGCCGGACGCGAACTTCTCCTATCCGTTTCTCATACGCTCTTCCGACGGGATGATCCGTATGGCCTACACCCGCAGGGGAAAGGCGATCGCCCTGACCAGCTTCAACGAGGCGTGGATTCGCAAGCAGGAGGCAACGAGCATCACGCCATGAGCCAGCAAGTGATCCATCTCCTCTACGGAGCCCTTGCTCCTTGGCTGGCGCTCTCGCTGCTGGTCCTCGGGCGGAATCCCCACCTCTCCCGCACCAGGATCACAGGCTCCCTCCTGCTGGCCTTCTTCCTGCTCCGTATTCCTGTTCAGGGGTGGTCTTCCTTCTCATGGATCCGGGTGCTTGAATCGAATCCCAGCTTCACTCTCACAGGCCTGCTGGTAGTTGCTCTCTTGCAGAGGGTCAGCGGAAAAAAGATTTTCCGGTCCATTGATTGGAATGCCGCTTGGGCTTTCGGGGCGTTGGCGGCTCTCCTCCTCTACCCAATGGGATTAGGGCTGAGCTCCGATGATCCCTACAGCTGGGGGTGGGGTATCTGGATTCCTGTCCTGATAGCCGTGGCTGCGGTGATTCTGCTCCTGCTTGGCAACCGCTTCGGGATCATCCTGATCCTGTCTCAGCTGGGATCATTACTGCATCTTCAGGAGTCAGCTAATCTCTGGGATGCGCTGATCGATCCATTCTACGGAGGCATCTCGCTGATGGTCGTGATGCGAATGGTTATTCGAAGTTTCAGGAAACGTGGTCCAAGCGTCTAAGCTTTTAAGGTGCCTGCTTTGCCTGCCCTGAATGCGTGCATTAGCTTTTGTGTTTCCGCATTTCACATGACAGGGTTGTAGTACGAATGAGCAAGCGCCCGGATTTCGACATCACCCATTCTCAGGATGAGGGATTACACATCCTTCATCTATCCGGTCGTCTCGACACCGTGACGTCACCCGCCGCAGAGACGCAAATAATCGAGGTGATCGAGAAGGGTGACACCTTCATCATGAACCTCAGAGATCTGGTATATATTAGTAGCGCCGGTCTACGTCTGATACTTGTCTTCATGAAACGGACCAAAAAAAAGAATGCCCGCATGATTTTCTGCGCCCCCGGGGAGCATGTCCTGAAGGTTTTCGAGGTGAGTAATTTCCTGGAGTTCCTCGAGATTACGGAAAGCATCGAAGAAGCCGTTCTAAAATTACGCACGTGACAACTCTTGGGTTGTCAGACGGAGCTTCGAAGGAAAAGGCCCTTCGTGGACTCTTTATTGCCGGATTGATCGATGTATGCCTGACTACGACCGCATTCCTGTTGTCGAACTCCAGCATCCTGTTGGCGGATTTTCTCAAGACAGGTATCGAGTTCATTGCCATCACCCTTTCTTGGGTGGCGATCAGGCGCATCAATCGTGGTGGAGGAAAAACCTACGAGTACGGCCTTGGTAAACTCGAGAATATCTCGAGCCTCTTCGTGGCGCTTGTGATGCTTCTCTCCTTCCTCATCATCACCGCGAACGCTGTCCGCAACATTATCACGCCGGGTCATATTGCAGGAATCGGTCTCTGGGTGAGCATAGGGTCGCAGATCGTTTACTCGGGAATTAACGGGTCGCTTTATTTCAGGACCCATCGACTTTCGCAGGAGTCCCCGTCGCCCCTTATGGATTCTCAGACGAGGCTGTTTATGACCCGTTTCATCGGGAATGTTTTCATTCTGATTTCCCTCGGTCTGAGCATGGCATTTGCCGGACAGAAGTGGGCCTCCTATATCGATCCCGCTGCCTCTCTTGTGATAGCACTCTCGGTCCTTTCTGCGACACTCGGCATTTTTTCCAGCTCAGTATACGATCTTCTCGACCGGACACTAGAGGAGGAGCGTCAGATCATGATCCTTGCCGAGTTGGCCAGGCATTTCAACGACTTCGAGGAACTTCACGGCATCCGCTCCCGAAGATCAGGTTCCGAGGTTTATGTGGAAATCTTTCTGGAGTTTGACCCCGAGAAGAGAGTTTCCCAAGTTCAGGAAGCCATCGACAGGCTACGACATAGCATTGAAGAAAAGATTCAAGGCAGCCGCGTCATCATCGCGATGACTACGGAAGCGATTAACTAAGACGCATTCCAAGATTTCTAAAGGTTATGAATAAAAAACTTCGCTGGGGCATTCTCGGTACTGGAGGGATCGCCAACGCCTTTGCCAAAGATTTGCTCGCAACCGGACACTCCGTGACGGCAGTAGGGTCGCGAACCCTGGAGTCGGCCCGGGCTTTTGCATCCACCTATGGCATCGGAGGAGCCTTCGGCTCCTCCGAGGAGCTTGTTGCATTCGAGGGGATTGATGCGGTCTATGTGTCCACACCACATCCGTTCCATGCGGCTAATGCACGTTTGGCTTTGGATGCAGGCAAGCATGCGTTGGTCGAAAAACCATTCACCCTGAATGCATCAGAGGCACGGGCTGTTGTGGACTTGGCCGAACGGAGAGGGCTGGTCGTGCTCGAGGCGATGTGGACCCGCTGGCTTCCCCACATGGTTCGCCTTCGTGAAATCATACGGTCTGGGGTAATCGGCGAAGTGTATACCCTGATCGCGGATATGAACCACTGCCTGCCTGATGATCCGAATCACCGAATCAATAATCCGGAGCTTGGGGGTGGGGCACTCTTAGATCTCGGCATCTATCCGATCTCCTTCGCATGGGATCTCTTTGGTCAACCCTCACGGATCCTTGCGAATGCAACGTACACGCAGACTGGCGTTGATCAGTCGACTAGCGTCATCCTGAGTTATGAGGGCGGGCGCTCCGCGGTGACTCACTCCGCCAGCAATATTCGCGGATCCAACACGGCTGTCGTGATAGGAAGCAAGGGCCGGATCGCAATCGACCCGGTATGGTACACGGCCACGAGCTTCACAGTGTTTGGAAATGATGACAGGGTCTTTGAACGGTTTGAATATCCTTTATCAACGAGGGGGATGGAATATCAGGTGATGGAACTCGAGAGTCTGGTGGCTCAAGGGAAAACATCGGGAACCATCCTTCCCGTTCAGGAGAGCGTGAAAATTATGGAATGTCTGGACGAAGTGCGTCGTCAGATAGGACTGAAGTATCCTGGAGAATAGGCTCACGCCGCTCTTCGAATGTCTAGTTCTGCTGGACCAGCCAGTCCCAGTGGAAGAGATGATGGGTGACGTTTCCCAGCAGAATATCCCGGGTTTCCTGGGCGTTGAAGCGGTCGATCATGTTGAGCCTCTTGCCCAGGATGATGGCCTGCGGAGGAGGCTGATCCAAAGGCAGGCTGACCACGACGAACTGCGCGTTGAGAGGCATATGCCAATTGTCATAAGGCTTCACTATTGCGCCGGGCAGGAGGAATCCGTAGCTCTCCTCGCGGGCATTGAAGTTGGAAGGAACGGAGACTTCGCAGCCGATCACGGACTCGATACCCTCTCCCTTGAAGAGACCCGGCCCATGATCTAGCGGTATCAGGAAGAGATAATAGCCGAGATAGACTAGCAGCACTGAGGCAGGCAAGAGCGGTCGGGTGAGTTCTTTGCGAGAGAGTGCCAATCCCACGACAAGCAACGAGACCGCCAGAGGGAACAGTAGCCAAAGGGGGTAGAGGGACATTCCGGCCGCATGCTGAAGCAACAGCGCAAGTCCTGGCAGGCCGAGTAGGATGATCCCCGATACGGCGATCGTTACGTTGCAGACCCAGCGTGGAAGGTGACCCAGGCGGATCGCCATCAGGAGTGCGAGGGCCGGCATGGCAGGCAGGAGGTAGCGCTCGTCCCGTTGGTTCGGAATGCAGAAGAAGGCGGCCAGTACGAGCATCCAGATCCAGAGGAAGATTTCGAGCTGGCCAAGGTGGTGACGGCGCTCCCAGGCGTCCCAAACGACAGCCACCGTGAGGAGTCCCAGCAAACCCGCATTCAGCGGATAGGAAACGACGATGCGCCAGAGGCTGGACTGTCCCCAAATCAGATTGAGGAAGTAGTTTTCGTTCCCCGTATTAAACTTCCCGACATTCTCGCGCAGTACGAAATCCTTCAACACAAGGATAGGATGAGGATCGAGCCAGAACCAGATTCCGAAGAGCAGCAGGGCAGCCATGACCATCATGGCGATCCTCCAGAGATCCTGGATCAGGAAAGGGCGTAGCCTCCATCCCCGTGCCCGCAGTTGCCAGAGGGCCATGGTCAGGGCGACCGGAATTACCAAGGCAAAGGATTTGTAGAGCAAGCCGACGCCGATCATTCCGCCCCAGATCCAGGGCCAGAGCATTCCGGCCGGGAACCGGGGCTCTCGGTGCAGCAGGAGTAGCGCGAGAGGAGCAAAGAGCCAGAATGTCTCCGGTGCACTGGTGAGGAACACCCGCCCATAGCGGTAGGTGCTGAAGAAGCCGAGAAAGAGAAGGGCTGCGGTGAGACCGAGCGTAATGCTGCGCGTGCGCTTCCACCCGATGAGGATCAGAAGTCCGGCTGTCAGTAACGTGTAGAGGACATTCGGGGCCCGTAGAAGCGCGAGCGACCAGTGCTCGCCCCAGCCCGTGGAGACGATCCCCTGCCAGAAAAGGAGGGGTGGTTTGGTGTTGCGCAAACGCTGGTCAAGTGACTGGAGCGGAAGTAATTGTCCAGCCGCCGCCGTCAGTTTGGAAATCTGTGCATAGAGCAGCTCATCCCCGTTGGTCGCCAGATGATCACTCCCGAGCCCCGCGCAGTAGACAAAAACGGCAAGCAGGAGTGACGCCCAGCCGATGAGCAGTGAGCGGCGGTGTGCTACGGCGTGCGTGGACATAGGAATGAAGTAAGGATGAAACCGGAAACCTGAAACCTGAAGTTAATAAAATTCAGAATGGGTCTTTTGGAATGAGTGTGAACTTGGGTTCATACGGCGCCTGACCCGTGCCCTAGGGAAACGCTGATTTAATCGGGGCGCCCTGCGAAGTGATGCTATGCAGGATAGGAGGGTTGGGATAGAATGAGGGAATGAACAACCAGCTGAGTTTTTCTGCGAGCGAATATGCCGGGAAGAAGAAGGCAACGCGAA